>DASRHX010000911.1:0-2390 GCA_035650295.1 Bryobacteraceae bacterium
TCCATCGTATGAGCGCTCGGGCGGCTCTAATTTGGGCGCTCTTTAATTTCATCTTGACTGATTTAGCCATTATGATATGTTCCATTCCATATGAAATACTTCAAACCAGAGAGGCCATTTTTACTTGGTCGGAGGAAGACATGAAATCCACTATGTGGACAAGGCCTCACGACGGTCGTTGGGCGTTCATTGGCGGCTCAGACGCCCGGATCATTATGGGGAACGACGAAGCCGCGCTTGTCCGCCTTTGGCGCGAAAAGCGGGGGGAGGCTGAGCCGGAGGACCTTTCGGCTAATCTCATCGTGCAATTGGGGATCGTGACCGAGGGGCTGAACCGAACATGGTACGAGCGCAACACCGGCCGAGCCATCACGGACGTGCAACGGCGGGTCAAGCATTCGGCCATTCCCTGGATGGCGGCAACGCTCGACGGCATCGTGTCCGAGACCGGAGCCGTGTTCGAATCCAAGTTCATGTTGCCCTGGTCTTTCTCTGAGGAAGCCGCAGCCGAAAAGTACATGGCGCAGCTCCAGCACAACATGTGGGTCACCCACTCCAGGATCGCCGTCCTGTCGATCATCACCGGCGGAGGCAAATGGGTGGAAATCACGGTTCCCCTGGACCCACTCTATCTGACCGTTCTGGTGGCGGCGGAGAAGAAATTCTGGCGTTGCGTTCAATCCGGTGAAGTTCCCCACCTCATCAACGCGGAGCCGCCACGACCTCGCATCGAGGCAATCCGCGTCGTCGACATGAGTGCGTCGAATTCGTGGGCGGAGTTCGCGGCACTCTTCCGCAACACTCGGGAGGCGCATCTCGATCACGAGCGCGCAAAAACCGAACTCAAGGCCTTGATGCCGGAGGATGCCAAGGAGGCCATCGGGCATGGCGTACGCGGCAAGCGCTCGAAGTCAGGAGCAATCAGCTTCGATGTCCTGCAGACGGAGGCGAGCCATGCCGCGATCCAGTGAGTCAGTTGCGGCTCTGGCCGCAGCCCTGGCCAAAGCTCAGGCAGAACTTATTAATCCCGAAAAATCGCTCACGGCCACGATCCGTAACGGACGGGCAGGGGAGGGGGAACAAACCTTTCGGTATGCGCCGCTCTCAAGTGGCCTCGACATAGTGCGCAAGACACTCGGTCAACACGAGATTGCAACCGTGCAGACCACAGCCATCGACCAGACGGCTGGCATCGTCAATTTGACCACGATGCTCGCTCATGCCTCGGGCGAGTGGATCGCCTCGGATTGGCCGGTCTGTGCCATCGCGGACATAGCCACGCCACGTCGCATGGGCGCCGCCCTGACCTATGCCCGCCGCTACGCCCTGTTCACGCTCGTTGGCATCGCGGGCGAGGACGACCTTGATGCGCCTGATGTCCAGGAGGCGAAGGTTTCCTCGCCCGGGTCTACAGACAACAACCTGACCAACGCCGGCGGTGTGTCAGGTCAAGCTAGACTTCCGTCTCGACCATCCGGCAACGGCCATGCGCGCGGGGCGATGAAGGGCAGCCTGCCCCCCGTCTTGGGTTCTGATCAATCAGCTGTCGTGCGCGACAGGCTGCTCGGAGAGATCGTTGACATCACGTCCGCTGATCTGGCCGAGAAATGGGCGCGTGGGGTGCTCGCTGCCAAGAACAGCCTCATAGCGGCCGATGCCAAGCTGGTGGAAAGTGCTTTCGAACAGAGAGTAGCCGCAGTCTTACGGTCCAGTGGTGCCAACGAATCATCGGAGCGCAATCTTGCTGAAGCACGGAGTACTGCAGGACACCTGGAACCGCCCATGGCTGCTGTCCCTGCGGACCAGTCGAAGGGCATCGACAAGAGCGTTTTGGCGGTTGGCGCACCACGTCGCTATCGCAACAAAGCCCACCTCCGCTTTGTCGCTGGGCAGGCGTGTCTAATCTGCGCCCGGAAACCCTCGGATCCGCATCACCTTCGGTTCATGCAGCCGCGTGCGCTCGGCCGTAAAGTGAGCGACGAATTCACCGTGCCACTGTGCCGGGTGCATCACCGCGCGGTTCACCGTTCAAGCAATGAACCCGCATGGTGGAAGGGGGCGGGGATCGACCCTATCAAAATCGCCCGAAAACTGTGGAGACAAACACGTCTTACCCCTGGATCGTCGGTACCGACGCTTCGTCGGTCTGCTGGCCTGCTGAGTGCCATCGTTCCAGCTTCGCCTAAAGGTAGCTGAATTGTGTGTCCCCCATTATCAACCGGCCAGGTGTCGGGCGGCTGCGAACTTCGCACAACCACGGGCGCGTGGTGGTCTTACGCGTGTCAGATGGAATCCTCGACATCGCAATGTGTGTTTTCACACATTCGCATTTTTTCGGCCCGGCTATCACAACATCGGTGGTCACGGGAAGCGCCGCCTTGAGGAGATGA
>DASRHX010000912.1:0-6212 GCA_035650295.1 Bryobacteraceae bacterium
CCATGGCGGCGGCGACAGCGCAGAGAATGGCCCAGTCGGGACGCGACTCACCTAAGGGATCGATCACCTTCCGCACCGGCTGCACTCTGCGTTCGGCGTTCATAAAAGTGCCGTCCTTTTCAAAGGACGAGGCGGCTGGAAAGAAGACTGTGGCAGCGGCGCGCGCTGTTTCGGTGAGAAACAGATCCTGCACAACGATGAGATTGATACGGGAGAGGGCACGCAGCGTTTGCCATGAGTTGGCGTTGGTGGGAAGGATGTCGTAACCGATAGCCCAGAGCGCGTGGAGGCGGCCTAGTGCGGCGTCGTCCATCATTGCCAGCAAGTTCTTGCCTGGAGTGGCGGGGATTGGAGAGCGCCATGCGGTCTCGAACAATTCGCGGCTAGCGGAGAGAGTTTGATAACCCGTGAGATGATCCGGCTCGCAGCCCATGTGCGCCGAACCCTGTACGTTGTTCTGGCCGCGAAGAGGATTGACGCCAGCGCCCGGCTTACCGATGTTTCCTGTGAGGAGGGCGAGATTCACGAGGCACATCACCCCTTCGGTACCTTGCGTGTGCTCGGTGACGCCTAACCCATGGAAGCACATCGCAGGTTTTCCCTTCGCATACAGCCTGGCGGCAGCGCGAATGTCTTCGTGAGCAACGCCGCAATGGGAGGCAACGCGCTCGGGCTGCCATTCGCGGATGAATTGCTGAAACTGCTCCCAATCGCCGGCTCGAGCGGCAATGAAATCGATGTCAGCGAGGCCCTCGGCGACAATGACGCAGGCTATGGCGTTAAGAAGAGCCACGTCAGTTCCGGGGCAAATTTGAAGATGCAGCGTCGCATAATCCGCCAGTTCGGTCCGGCGCGGATCGACCACGACCAAGGGTGTGCCGCGCAACGCAGCTTGTTTGATTCGCGCGCCAATGACTGGATGATTTTCGGTTGGGTTTGCGCCATAGACGAGAATCGTTCGGGCGCGCTCGATATCGTCATATGAATTGGTGGCTGCACCGGCGCCAAGCATGGCGCTCATGGCAGCGGCTGTCGGGGCATGGCAAACTCGCGCGCAGCAGTCGATGTTGTTCGTTCCGATCACCACGCGGGCGAACTTCTGGGCAATGTAGTTTTCTTCGTTGGTCGCGCGCGCCGAGCCCAGGATGCCGATGGAGTCCGGTCCGTACTGGTCGCGTATGCGCTTCAGCCGTTCAGCCACGAAGCGGATCGCCTCCGGCCAACTCACTTCGAGCCAGTTGTCGCCCATATGAATCATCGGATGCACCACACGGTCGGGAGCGCTGACATACTCAAACGCGTATCTTCCCTTGTTGCAAAGATGGCCCTTGCCGACCGGTCCATCCTGGACAGGAATAACGGAGCGTAGCCGCCCGCCGGAGACGCCGGCGTCGATCTCGCAACCAGTTCCGCAGTAAGGGCAAGTCGTGCGCACCAGCGAGAGTGGTTCCCCAACGTCGAGAGGCTGCCAGTCGGTTAGTGCGCCGGTTGGACACGTATCGGTGCAGGCGCCGCAACTTACGCACTGGCTGAGGCCGAACGGCGCGCCTGAATTGGCGACGATGCGAGTCCGGTCGGCGCGGTTCTGAACGCGCCACACAAACTGGCCTTGAACCTCCGCGCATATACGCACGCAACGGTAGCAGTAGATGCATTGGGACATATCCACGCGGATGTACGGATGGGATTCGTCCGCCGCCGTGGGTTCATTGACGCCGGCGGCTTTCACACCATAGCGCGCGAGCCAGCGATGAAACTCTTTGTTAGGCAGAGCCTCGGCCGCTCCGGTTGGATAGCGTGCGGCGAGCAACCGGAGCAGTGTCTCGCGACTCCGTTCCAGCGCGGGCGTGTGGGTGCGCACGTCCATACCGGCAGCGACAGGAGTAACACACGAGGCGACCGGACGATCAATACCCACCACCTCGACCAGGCACAAGCGGCAACTGCCGCAGGGCTTCAACCTCGGGTCGTGACACAACGAAGGAAGCTCGCCCCCCGATGCGCGAACCGCATCGAGGATGGTGGTGCCCTCGACGAAGTGCGACACCTGACCATTAATGGTTACCTCGACCATCCGGGCCTCGTGATTCTCCTCATCAACAAACCGGGTCCAGCTCTTTAGCCGGCACCGGTTCACCGCGCATGGAGAACTGTTGATCGAGCACCTTCAGTTTTTCGACGATGCCGGTATATTCGAGCTCGGTCATGGGCACCATCGAGGCTCCGAAGAATCCCTGGCGGCGCATATCCATCGCCTTGTTCGAGACATGAGACCGGACCGTATCCCAGAATGGGTGAGCGAAGACGTCCACGGGTTCGGTGAACTTTCCTTCGTGGACGCAGAACCCGGCGCAGGAGACCAGCGGAGGGCCATCGAAGTAGCTGGTGCCGGTGTTGAGCGGTACCGGCATGAGTGGCATATGATGCGACCCGCGCATTCCACCGGCGACGAAGTGCCCGATTGCATAAGGCGCGAGGATTTCGCCCGTCGCCGGAAAGTTCATCTGTACACGCACCAGCATGACGGGGTCGTCCTTCCCCGTGTACTTGCCCGCGATGTTATGAAGACGGGACGTGGCTACGGCAACAGCTTGTTCTTTAGACGCACGCGACCAGACTGATTCCACAACGTAGCGTTCTGGATCACGTAGAAGTGCCGCGAGATCATAGAGGTCTTCCGGCGTGTACAGCTCGATAATGCGATCTCCCGTGGTACAAGCCACGTCCATGATCACAAAGCGAAAGCCTTTCGACATTTTGGGCGCCAGGATGAGACCGGGCGTGTTCATCGGGTCGGCGAAGGCGAGATAGAGGGGAAGATTGAAGGCTCCGGGGTCGGTTTTGTCCGCGGCAAAGAAAAGGAAGGGTTCATTGGGCCGTTCGTCGAACTCCATTTCGGCTACGGCGGGTCCCATCCCCTTCACGTTCCCGGAAAACGAATCGACGAGCAGGTCTTGGCCGGCGCCATAGAGTCCGTCCTCCCGCGCAACGGCGGTGCCGGCTCGAAAGGCGTTCCACGCCATTCGGTGAATGGCTTCGTTGCCGCAGCCAAGCTGGTGAGCCATGAGGATGGCGATGTCGTCTCCGGTATGACTGATGTAGCGGTCGCGCAAAGTGCCGTTCGACTGCGCGGCGATGCTCGACGAGACGGTCTGTTCCAGGTGCGCCGACGGCGCGATGTGGCCTCCGATAGAGCCGATGTCGGCTTTGATCACGCTTAGTGTGGTTTTCACGGGGTTTTCTCCCTTCGAGCTTTGAAGGAGCATGCCGAATGCCACACACCGAGTGCGACGAATACAGGTGCAATATGCGCGATTTGGCGCAAGGAGCGAAACGTGCCCCAATTAAGAGAGTGGCCCTGCTCAAGCCAAAGAATTCGACCAAACCGGTGTCGAGTACTTGCACGCCTCCCTCTGCCAGAGCTCCGAGCGCGAGTACCAGGCGCCATGGAACACCCAGCTTGCGAACGAGACACACGTCCAAATTCGCCTTTCAAAAGATCTGCAACAACACACGCGACTGGAACGCCGCCGCGTGGCAATGCCATCAGCAACAGATTCGGCTCCTGCCAATAGCGGCTCTACAAGGTTGCGAGGAATTGTCTTGCCTGCCTCCTATCGCTAAACATATTCATCGTCCTCGGCAAACAAGGGTGTATGTCAATCGCCGCGATCCACGCCATGGTACTCGCCGTGCACTTGAGATTGCGCTATGTCCGCAACGCTCATAACCACGGCAGGCCTGCTGGATTCGAAGGCACTCCGAATGCTAGCCGGCAAGACTGGACCATGCATCACAATCATGATTCCGGACCGGCATCCTGGGGCGCCTGAAGGTACTCAACGTGCTGTGCTGCGTAGCCACTTGAGGACCGCCGCGGGCCAATTGGCCGGGGGGGCGCTGGCCTCTTACGCAGAAACTCTGCTGCGGAGACTGGAAGAGATCAGCCTCGATCCGGCCTTGGAATCAGGTGGGCCGGGCTGGGCGATTTTCCGCTTTCCCTGCTTTGTTGCCTGCTATCGCACGCACACGCGGATGCACCGACTGTCGATCGCAAGCCATGCGCTGCTATCGCCGTTCGTGACCGATGCATTCGCACCGGCAGAGTCGATAGTGCTCGGCCTGAACACGAGCTTGCTTCGGTTGTTCGACTATTCACGCGGTGAATGCCGTGAGATTCCGCTCCCCGAGACCGTGCCGGCAAACGAGGAGGCGGCTGGGAAGCTCGGCCACGCCACCCGGGCGCTCGAGAGCAGATCGACCTACGGTTCGGCTCGAGGCAACTCGAGCCTTGTTCACTTCGGCACGACGTCGGACCGCGAGAAAGAGGACGTGTATCTGCACGACTTCTTCGAAATCGTCCATCGGGGCATCAAACCTCTGCTGATGGGAAGGCCTCTGGTGTTAATGGGCGTTCAGGAAGAGATCGCCGCTTATCGCCGCGCTGCGAAGAACGGTGAATTTCTGCTTTCCGGCGAACCTGGAAGTATCGAGTTCCTTACTCCGACCGAAATCGGCGCGCGCGTCCAGGAGGCGGTGCTCGGGGATTACCACAGGCGCGGTGAGGCGGTTCTGGCTGAACTGAAAGAGATGCGCGACCGGGCGCGCGTGGCCACCGAGACCCGCGTCGTGCTGCGTGCTGCCGCCCAGGGCCGCGTTCATCAATTGTGCGCACGAGCGGAAACGCCGCTGACTGGTCCAATGGAACCCGACCTGGATCGAGTTCACGCGGAAGCAGAGGACCTGGTCAATGCGGCTATCGTGGAGACGTTGCGGACGGGCGGCGAGGTGTTCATGTTGCCACAAAAGAGTCTGAATGCGACGCAGCCGTTGGCGGCGATTCTGCGGTATTGATGTCGCGGCAATCGAGGTCAACTTGGATTAAGTAGGAGATGAGATGAATATCTTATCGTCCGCGATCGGCGGTAAGCTCCGGAGGAAAACTTCCGGAGTGGACAGGTCACAGGCTGTATTTGTTTGTTGGGGCTCGGACCCCGTGTAGGAGATTGGTCAGACCTGTGGATTGAACGTCATCATGAGGCGCATGGCGACCTCGGATAGGAGTGTGGTGACCGCCGCAAAGTGCGTCTACTCCGCCTGGAAGTTCAACCAACCCAGGAGAGAGACATGGAAAAGCGTTACGTCGGAATCGACCTGCATCGCAACCGGTTCACCTGTTGCATTCGCTTGGAGAACGAGAGGACCTACCTCACGGAATGGAAGCTGGAGCAGTTGGCGCGGTTTGTGAAGAAACTGCGGCCCACCGACGAGGTGGCCGTGGAGATCACCGGGAACACGCGGCTGTTCCACGACGCGGTAGCGCCGCATGTGGCGCGCGTGGCGGTGGTGGACAGCAACCAGTTCCGCGTGATCAGCCGGTCGGTGAAGAAGACCGACGCCAACGACGCGCGGCTGCTGGCGCTGTATCTGTCGAAAGGATTGCTGCCGGAGGTGCGGATGAAGAGTAAACAGCATGCTCATCTGGCGAGCCTGACGCAAACGCGCGACACGCTGGTCAAGCAGCGCAGCGCGCTGAAGAACAAGATCAATAACATCCTGTCGGCGCGGGGTCTCAATCTGCCCAAGGAAGCCCTGTCGAGCCAGAAGCGGCTGGCCGAGGTGGTTTCGTTGCCGTTCGACGAGATCGTCCGGGTCGAGCTGCGGGTGATCGCCGATCAGATCCGCGGGTTGAACAAAAGCGTTGCGGAACTGGACCAGGCCATCGCCGAAGCCAGCGCCGAACTGGAGGGCCACGCGAGCCTGACCAGTATTAAGGGAATCGGCGCCACCACCAGCGCGATTCTGTTGAGCGTGATCGGCGACGTGAACGACTTCCCCGACGAGAGCCGGCTGGCCAGCTACTTCGGCATCGTGCCGCGGGTATCGAACTCCAACGAGAGGGAGCACAGCGGCCACATTCACAAACGAGGCAGCAAGCTGGGCCGCACGGCGCTGGTGCAGTCGGCCTTAGTCGCGGCTCAATACAGCCCCTATCTGAAAAGCTTCTACGAAAGAGTAAAGGCCAGGCGGGGAGCCGGCAAAGCAATCATCGCCCTGGCCAGGAAGTTCCTCGGCGTTATCTATCGGACCTTGAAGAACAAGTGGGTCTTCGCAGACTTTCCCAACTTCGTGCTGGCGGAGGAGTCGTGAAGACGCTCGGGAACCCACCACCGGGAATCCAGGCATCCGGCTCCCGCTCCGCCGCCCGTCCC
>DASRHX010000913.1:0-3622 GCA_035650295.1 Bryobacteraceae bacterium
TCGCTTACAGAGACCCCGCCGTGAGTCAACGCGAGCCGCCTGATGCCGAGAGCGAGACCGCTTTCGGCGTCCACGTCGACCAGAACAGCATGCAATTCCACGCCGCCTTTGGCGGCCTCCATCCGTACCGGCTGCGCGGTCAGGAACTTGTGCAGCACCGTTTGCTTCTCTACGCCAATCACGGAATCGTATGGCCCCGACATCCCACAATCGGTTTGGTAGGCCGTGCCTCCCCGCAACACTCGGCTGTCGGCCGTTGGAATGTGGGTGTGCGTACCGATGACCGCCGATACCCGCCCATCCAAGTACCACCCCATGGCGACTTTCTCACTCGTCACCTCGGCATGAAAGTCCACGAAGCGAACCTTTACGGATCCCGGCATCTCTCCGAGTAGCCGGTCCGCCCCGCGAAACGGGCAGTCGATCGCCGGCATGTAGGTACGCCCTTGCAGATTGATCACCGCACAGGCAATGCCATTCCGCGCCGTTGCGATATACACTCCGCGCCCTGGTGGATCGCCGGGGTAGTTTGCGGGGCGAAGGAGCTGCGGCGTGCGCCCCATGTAGTCGTTGATGTCCCGTTTATCCCAGATGTGATTGCCGCCGGTGAGGACGTCAATTCCCAAACCCAGCAGGTCATCGGCAATCTGCGGGGTGACGCCAAATCCGCCGGCGGCATTCTCACAGTTGGCAATGGCCAGGTCCACTTGATGCTCGCGTATGATCGGCTGGAACAGCTCGGCGACAATCCCTCGTCCGGCCGAGCCGAAAATATCGCCAATAAATAGGATCCTCATGGTTTAAGAGGCCGGCCGGTTAGGCCCCCCGAAGGCATTCGGCGATTTCCTTTTCCGTAATCGCGCCTTCCTTAATCACTCGCCAGATGGGCTCGGTGATATCCAGCGTGGTTCCGGCAACGCCAACGCACGGTCCTCCGTCGAGCACCAGGCTTAGATTTCCGTCCATCTGAACGAACACTTCGATCCCCAATGAGCACGTCGGCTGACCGCTACGGTTTGCGCTCGTTGAGATAAGAGGTTGTTCCAGCGCTTCAATGAGGGCCCGCGGCACCTTTGCGCGGGCCTGGCGCAACGCCAACCGTCCCGTGTTGCCGGTCACCTTGAGCGGTACGTTTGCCGAGGCGGGAACGATGATCGTTAGGGGCCCGGGCCAGAACTTGCGCGCGAGTAACGAAAAACGTTTCGTCGTTTCCGCGGCCAACTCCTCGGCCATTACCGTGTCCTCTACCAGCAGTGGAAGCGAGCGGTGTACCTCGCGCTTCTTGGCATTGAACACTTGGCCCACCGCATGAAGATTGAACGGATCGGCCACTAGCATGTAAAGCGCGTCGGTTGGTATGGCCACGACGCCCCCCTTGCGAATTACCGCCGCGGCACGCGCGATGGCTTCGGGAGACGGGTTCTCCTGGTCGATTTCAATCAGGTCCGTGGACACTCTCATCGTTGGCAGCTTGCGCAGAAGTATGTGGAGCGCCCCCCTTGCGGGAAGCGTCGAATCGGTTTGCCGCACACCAAGCAGGGCTGGCCTTCCCGGTCGTAGACTTGACAGTCGAACATCTCCCCCTCGGAGAATTGCCCCGGGATGCCATAGGCGATCCAAGCCGATTCTACCGCATCCCGCATAACTCCAACAATATGCTCATGCAGCAGTTCCAATCGCTTGCGCGTGAGGCGTCCGATTTGTTTGCGCGGATCCACCCGCGCCCGAAACAAGATTTCCGCCACGTAGATGTTGCCCAGCCCCGCCACGCGGCGCTGATCCATGAGGAATAACTTTGCCGGCTGCCGCGACGCGCGAGCCGCCTTGATGAATCGCTCTGCCGTGAATTCTTGGATCAGCGGTTCGGGTCCCAGGCTTCGGGCGAGCTCGGCGTCCAGCTCCGCCGTCGTGCGCACCGTCATCCGGCCCATCGCGCGTGAGTCTTCAAAAACAATGCCCGCGCCGCCCTTCAGCCGCAACACTACGCGTACGCGATCCGAGTGCATCCGCCAATCCGGAATCGCAAACAGGTTGCCGGTCATCCGCAGGTGCGTATGAAGGGTCATTCCGCCCGACAAGCGGATGAGAATGTGTTTTGCACGCCGCTCGACGGCTTCAATTGCCCGGCCCGGCGCCAACTCCTCAACCTCCGGTGTCGCGCATCGATACACTTTCGCGGAAAGGATGATCGATCCCGTGACGCGCTCAGCGAGCCGCCGTACGACGGCCTCCACCTCTGGTAATTCCGGCACTTTCCCAATCTACTCACTCCGCAAAGCGCGCATTGGATCGACTCGGGAGGCCTGTGTCCGTATTCGCGCACTTTGTCTCACATCCGCACACCCCGCGGCAGGGCAAATCATTCAAAATGCGCTAGTGACGACTGGTCCGACACGTGCTTCGCCACTCGACATGATCAACGAATTCCGTTTTGCCGTACGGATGCTGCGCAAGTCCCCCTCCTTCACGATCGGAACGGTCCTGATTCTGTCGTTGGGAATTGGCGCGAATACCGTGATCTTTAGTCTGGTTTATCCGGCCCTACTCCGAGCGCTACCGTACCCTCATCCGGAAGAGTTGGTCATGGTATGGGAAAGCCGAGTGCGGGAAGCGGTAAACCAGAATGTGGCAGCACCGGGGGAATTTCTGGACTGGCGGGATCGCAATAATTGCTTTCAAGCGATCAGCGCCTTTAGGACAACTGCGCTGGTTCTCGCCGGTGAGCCGGAGCCGATGCAGGTCACAGGAGGAACCGTGGCACCTGTGTTCTTCAAGTTGCTCGGAGTAAATCCGGCGTTAGGGCGCACATTTTCACCGGAGGAAGATTCGCCTGGGAAGAACCGTGTCGTGGTCCTTAGTCATGGCTTGTGGCAGCGGCGTTTCGGCGCTGACCCGTTGGTAATAGGAAAAACCGTGAACATCGACGGAGTTCCCTTCACCACTATCGGAGTGCTCCCCGAATCGTTCCGGTTTCCGTACGTCGAGGTGCAGGCATGGATACCGCTCACACTTGGTCCTGACGCACGTGCCGAGCGGCTTAACCATGAATTCGAGGTCTTCGCGAGATTAAAGGCTGGGGTCACTCTTGAACGTGCGCGCGCGGAAATGGCCGCGCTGGGCGCTCAGATCGCGAAAGAGAACTCGGAGCGCACTCGCTGGCATGGTGTGAACCTGCAGCCGCTCAGCGAGTACGTTTCGCAGGAATCGAAGCCCGCGCTGATCGCCCTGCAAGTGGCCGTCGGCTTCGTACTACTGATCGCCTGCGCCAATGTCGCCAATCTCCTAATGGCGCGTGGGATAGCGCGCAACCGGGAAATTGCGGTGAGGCGTGCGCTGGGAGCCACGAGGGTACACCTGATCTGCCAAGTGCTGGTGGAAGGTGCGATCCTCTGTGGACTCTCAGCCACTGCGGGGGTAATTTTCGCGTCATGGGCCGTGGACGGATTGAAGGCCATGCATTTCGGGAATGAGATGGATCGTCCTGGCGTCGCCATGAGGACGTCCTCGCAGGGAGAATCGGTCACGGCTTTCGAGCAAGGGACCGCATTGAACGGGCCCGTACTGGCATTCACGGCGGGAATTTCCTTGCTGACGGTATTGCTGTTCGGTCTCATGCCGGCAA
>DASRHX010000914.1:0-5809 GCA_035650295.1 Bryobacteraceae bacterium
TCTTTGCGAAGACGACCATCGCGCATCTCGACCAGGCTTCGCGGTACGAAGGCCAGGTGCCCGGGCCGATGGGCGCAAGCAAGAAGAATCAGTGGAATGAAGTAGTGTCGGCGAACTACATGCGCATCATGAATGCCACCACGATTGCGGTGTTCCAATTCACCTATCGCAACATGCCGTTCAAGAACATTCCCTCTCTGGGTGACGCAAAATTTCCAGTAGCCATCCGCGATCTCGATCCGGAGCCGCCTTTTGCCGGACCGCCGGCTGTCGCCGTCGGAAGTAACGCGGTGGGAATCGGAAATCTCTTCGACCGCTTGCTCTTTAACTACAGCGCCGACTACAACTACACGATCGATCCGACGCTTACAAAGACGATCGGCAACCACACGGTGAAGGCCGGCTTCACCTACCTATGGGGTGTGAAGACGACGGAGCTCGCCTCACCGCCCTACGGGCGCTTTACGACGTCGTCGGACTTTAACAACGCACGTTCGACGACCTCGGCCACCGGCGATGCTTTCGCCGACTTCCTCCTGGGCTACCCCAATTCGACCGACGTGACTATCGGCGAGCGCGGCGGCTTTCACGACAAACGGAATTGGAGCTTCTTCCTGCAGGACGATTGGAAGGTTACACAGCGCTTGACGCTGAACTTCGGATTGCGTTACGACAACTTTGGATTCTTCCGCGAATACAACAAACGCGCGGCGGTCGGCGACTTCGCGACGGGAAAGATCATTATTCCGGACGGAAGCGTGGGACTAATTCACCCCGCCTTCCAACAATTCTCAAGCCGCTACATCGAAGCCTCCGCAGCGGGCGTGCCGGACACGTTTATTCGTCCGAACAAGTGGGACTTCGTTCCGCGATTCGGGGCAGCCTACCGTCTCCGCTCGGACCTGGTTCTGCGCGGCGGCTTCGGCATCTATAACGTCGACTTCACGATCAATGAGTTCCGGAGTTCGATCAACGTCGCGCCCTTCATACGCCGGGCGCAACTGACACGGTCTCTTCTGCTTTCCCAAGGGATCGACGTGAATAGCATCTACACGTTCAGCAACCCAACCGCCAACAGTTCTGCGGCCGGTGCCGACACGCAACTGACAACACTCGATGGCTTCTTCCCCGAATACCCGATGCAGAAAACGTACTCCTGGAACGTAACCGTGGAGAAGGATTTTGCCCGGCGGCTGGGCGTTCGCCTCACTTACGCGGGGAACGTGGGCCGCAGTCTTTCCCGTACGGTCCGCG
Organism: Bryobacteraceae bacterium; assembly: GCA_035650295.1. GTDB lineage: Bacteria > Acidobacteriota > Terriglobia > Bryobacterales > Bryobacteraceae > JAFLBB01. Next base: position 1,255 of record DASRHX010000914.1, read on the forward strand.
TAAATAGCTGCGCTCCTGGCCCGACAGAGTGTCTGGCGCGCGCGGCCGGCGATCCGACAGGGCGCAAGTGGACGAACTTTTCAATCAATATGGGCCAGCGCGCCGGCGACGGCACTTCCAATTACAACGGTTTCGAAGCCGAACTCACCAAGCGCTTTTCGGGCGGTCTCTTCGTCAACATCAACTATGCCTATGCGAGGGTGTTCCGCCTCGATCCCACCGCTTCCGACCCAGTTGCCAATCCGCATTCGCACTACGACTACGGCCCGGTCCCAGCTCAGCCGCCCCAAATTTTTCACTGGAACTACGTATATGAGCTGCCGCTGGGGAAAGGCAAAGCGTTCGCCACTTCCGGGCCGGCTGCGTGGATCCTGGGGAATTGGGAAATTGCGGGATTGGGAACGTGGCAATCCGGGGGCGCGCTGACCATTACGGCTCCGAACGGACAGTCTCCTACCGGCGCCAACACAAATCGCGCCGATCGCTTCGCTGATGGCCGCCTGGATCAATCGGGGCGCACGCGTGGGGAAAAGGCGTTCCGGTGGCTGGATACAGCCGCGTTCCGGCAGCCGGATTTCCTGAACGCCGCCGCCACGCGTCCTACCCGAGCGTTCGGAAATTCGGCGAGTGGCGTCCTCTATGGACCAAGCTTTTTCAGCTACGACATGACGATTCAGAAGGCGATCCCCATCACGGAACGTCTTCGGATGCGTCTGCGAGTGGAGCTTTTCAATCCGTTCAATATTCCGATGCTGGGCAATCCGGACACGAACGTGGTAAGCGCCAACTTTGGCAGGATTCAAACTTCTAACGCCGCCTACACGCCGCGTAATATACAGCTTGGAGCCAGGTTCGACTTCTGATGAGACTCATTACATTCTTCCTGCTTGCGGCGTGCGGATTCGCAGCTGATCTCTTCCGCGACGACTTTTCGCGATTTCCACCCGGCTTGCTTTCCCAGCCCATGGGCCAACTAAACGGAGCCATCCAGGAATATCACTACATCGAACACCGTGGCGTGCGCACGCATCCATGGCGCAATCCGATCGTGCATCTGGATTCGTGGGCGGTCAGCGACGAGGATGGCAGGCAGTATCTGGAGCAGCATTTGGTGAATGCCGACACGGGCCGCACCACTCCGCTCTTCGTCACCGGTGATGAAGAGTGGAGCGACTATTCCGTTGAGGCAAGTGTCAAACCGCTTTCCACGGGCGATCTGGCGGGGCTTGCATTTCGCTACCACACCTCGCGTCACTACTATGTCTTTGCACTTCGCGGCGGCAAAGAAGCCGTTCTACTCGTCCGCCAACCAATTGAGAAGGTATTCCGGCAGGCCGAATGGCGGCAATTGGCCAGCACCCAATTTGCCTATGACACCAAACGGTATTACCGGCTACGGGTGGATAACAATGGTCAATCGATCCGTGCATCGATTGATGGGCGCCAAGTGGTAACCGCAAGCGACGGAGAGATTCTCAAGGGTCAAGCTGGCGTGATGGCGAATGTCCCGGCGCGCTTCCAGGAGTTCGCCGTAACAGCGGCGGACCCAGTCGCCGGCGCCATCGCCGGCCGCATTCGCGACCGCGAAGCGGAACTCGCTCAGTTGCGCAGCGGCAACCCGAAGCCGCAGTTGTGGCGCACGTTTGCAACTCCCGGTTTTGGTGCGGGCAGGAACGCCCGCTTCGGTGACCTCGACGGCGACGGCCAAATGGACATGCTCATCGCGCAAAACATTCCTCGCGTGCGGGGCGATGCGTTCGACCACATCTCTTGTCTCACGGCCGTTCGTCTCGATGGCAAAGTCCTCTGGCAGCTCGGGCGTGCCGATGAGCGCAACGGGCTCCTTACCAACGACACTCCCTTTCAGATCCACGATCTGGATGGCGACGGCAAGAACGAAGTCGTTCTGGTCCGGGACTTTCAACTGACAGTCCTCGAAGGCGCAACGGGCAAGGTCCGTCAGCGCGCCTGGATGCCGGCCGCACCCGCGGCCAACAAAGAGCGCCCGTACGAGATCAATAACGGCGACTCCATCGCATTCTTCAACCTGTCCGGCGGGAAGTCGGCGGAGGATATTTTGATCAAGGACCGATACCGCACCTTCTGGATCTTCGACAAAGACCTTCAAGTGAAGTTGACTGGAGAAGGCCAAACGGGTCACTATCCGTTCGCCATCGATGCCGACCGGGACGGCAAGCAGGAGTTCGTCATCGGCTACTCGCTGTGGCAGAACGGGAAGGCCGTTTGGAGCCACGATACTGTTCTCAACGATCACGCGGATGGCATTTCAGCGGGGAGCTTTGGCGCCGATCCCAATGCTCCGCCGCGCGTGTATATCTGCGGAAGCGACGAAGGCTTCCTCATGTTTGATCAGCATGGAAAGCTCTCCAAGCATGTGAGAATTGGCCACGCTCAGACGCAATCCGTTGGCAAGTTTCGCGCAGACATCCCCGGTCAACAGATTTACGTCGCTAATTTCTGGCGAAGCCCGGGCATCGTGACACTCTTCGACTCCGAAGCGAACATTCTAGGCCAGAAAGAGTTGGCTCCAGGATCGACTCATTTGCATCCCGTGAACTGGCGTGGGGACGGGCAGGAGTTCGCGCTTCTCAGCACCAACGTACGCGAAGGCGGCATGCTCGACGGTCAGATGCGCCGCGTGGTTGTGTTCCCTGACGACGGCCATCCGGATCTCGCTTACCACGTCGCGGACCTTACCGGCGATTCGCGCGACGAGATCATCGTTTGGGATCAGCGCCGCGTTTGGATCTATACGCAGGACCGCCCCGCGATTCCGGGCCCCAATGGCAAGACCTACGCACCACGGCGGAACCCGGACTACAACGACTCCAACTATCGCGCGCACGTGTCGCTTCCAGGGTGGAAGTAGAATAGCCGGACTAAACAATATCTGCTTTCGCCGAACGACTCCTGGCAGACACCGACCTGCAGGGAGCGGAAGCGCGAATCGTTGCCGATCTGGGGCAGCGGCGCGGACTGACAGGTGGAATGATTTCGTCCCACTCATGAGGTAGATTCGGTAGACACCGGAGTGGATCTACCTATGAGACGACGAGAAGCGCTTAGCACAATCGCGGCAACGCTGGGCTCCCTAAGGGACCGCGCCGCCGCCCTGGCGGTCGACCGTCCGAACATCAAGTGGTGCGTTAGCAGTTTTCTTTGGACTTCGACACAGTGGCCCGACACGGGCACGCTACCCTACACCGAGATGCTCGACGTCATTCGCGATACTGGCTTCAATGGGTTCCGGCTGACAGGATGGCCTAGTGTACTAAACCGTATCGGGATGGATCTCCCTCAGTTGGAGAAGGAGTTGTCGAAGCGCAATTTGCAGATTGCTACGCTCTCCTTCGGCGGCCCTGCCGACGATCCTTCGAAGCACGCGGAAATCGAGAAATCGGCGCGGGCAGCCTGCCAATTCCTGAAGCGGTTTGGTGCAACCGAGCTGGTCACATTCTCTCCGCGAAGAGTGAACAAGGTTCTCGAGCGGGAACACATCCGCAGAGCGAGCCTTTTCTACAACCATCTGGGCGATGTTTGTGCGGAATATGACGTACGTACCGGAATGCACAACCACTCGCAAGGGCAGCTCATCGAAACGCAGGATGAGATCGAGCTGCTCATGATGCTGACGGATCCGAAGAAGTTTCACTGGTGCCCCGACACAGTGCACCTGTATATGGCCAATTGCGACATCATCGGACTATTCCAGAAATATGCACCCCGGCTGATCTTCTTCGATTTAGTGGACGCGAAGTACGAGTACCAAAATTCGGAAATGCGACTTCCCAACGGCAAGATCGAACCGGCGGGATCTCAGAATGGGACATTTATGCTGGGGAACCGGGACTATGGCGATGGCGAAGTGGATCTTCGGGGGATCATGCGGATTCTCAAAAAGGTTCGGTATAAGGGCTGGATTAACATCGATCACCACTATGCGCGCGTGAGCCCTCGCAGCAGCTTCGATAGGTGCATGACTTACATTCGGGAGAAGCTGAATCCGATCTATTCGTAAAGGGTGAGGTCAACTTGACGTGGGGGCTAGCGGCGGCCGGTCCCGCTGAGGAAACCTTCTTCCTTGGAAATGATCTCTTTCATAATCTCCGAGGTTCCCGCTCCGATGGTGTATAGCCGGAGGTCGCGCCACATGCGCGCCACGGGATATTCGACGGTGTAGCCGAAACCTCCAAATACCTGCGTACAGTCATAGAGCACTTTTTGCGCCAGGTCAGAGGCTGTGAGTTTGGCCATGGCCACTTCCTTCGTCGCTCGGCCAGTCCGATTTAATACGTCCAAGGCCCGGAAAGCCAACCATCGGGCGGCCTCCACATGCGCTCTATGCTCGGCGAAGCGGTGGCGCCAGACCTGGTTTTCCATGAGCGCTCGCCCGAAGGCTCTCCGTTCGCGCGCATATTGCATGGACAGCTCGAGCGCCCGGTCCATGAAAGAGAGTACGAGCAAGGTTGTCGCCAGGCGCTCACCTTGGAAATTCTCCATGATCGCCGGGAACCCCTGACCGGGTTCGCCCAGA
>DASRHX010000915.1:0-4073 GCA_035650295.1 Bryobacteraceae bacterium
AATACTTGATCTCGGCGCGATCAAGCGCGATCAACTCCACTACTGCGGCGTGAAGCTGGTTCTCATCGCGCATTGGCGCCGTGCAACCTTCGAGGTAACTCACGTACGCGCCTTCCTCAGCGATGATGAGCGTGCGTTCGAACTGGCCCGTATTTGCAGCATTGATGCGGAAATACGTCGATAACTCCATCGGGCAGCGGACCCCTTTTGGGATATAGCAGAATGAGCCGTCGGTAAACACAGCCGAGTTGAGCGACGCGAAATAATTGTCTGTGTAAGGCACGACGGTGCCCAAATATTTCTTCACCAATTCCGGATGCTCCTGCACCGCTTCGGTGAACGAACAAAAGATCACACCAACCTTTGCGAGCGTTTCCTTGAAAGTGGTACCGACCGAGACGCTATCGAACACCGCATCCACGGCCACGCCAGCCAGACGTTCGCGTTCGCGCAAGGGAATGCCGAGCTTCTCGTAGGTTTCCAACAGCTTCGGGTCTACTTCGTCGAGGCTTTTTGGGCCGTCACCGCGCTTTTTCGGCGCCGAGTAATAAATGATTTTTTGGTAATCGATGGGCCCATACTTTACCTTGGCCCAGCGGGGTTCTTCCATGGTCTGCCAATGGCGAAAGGCTTTGAGGCGCCATTCGAGCATGAACTCCGGTTCGTTCTTCTTGCGCGAGATCAGCCGGATAATGTCCTCGTTCAACCCCGGCGGGGCGGACTCCGTCTCCACGTCCGTGTAGAAGCCGTACTTGTACTCCTGCTTGACGAATCCCTCGATTGTTTCAGTGGCTGTGCTCATTTCAAATCCTTCTTCGCGCATTTCGGGCACGCGCCATGAATCGCCAGCTCGTAGGCCGAGGCTTGAAAACCTTTGGGCAACTCTACCCCGGGTGCGCCGTCAAAACTAATATCGTACACCTCGCCGCAGGCGTCGCAGTAAAAGTGGCAATGGTCCTCCATATTTGGGCAATAGCGCATCGCTGTTGGATCTACGTTCACTTCGCGGACCAGCCCACTTTTCACCAGCGTGTCGAGGCAATTATAAACCGTGGCCATTGAAATATCGGGCATCCCCTTCTTGGCGCGCATGAACACCTGCTCGGCGGTGGGATGGTCTCGCTGGGCAGCCAGCACCTCGTAAACGTGCTGCCGTTGGGAGGTCGAGCGAAAGCCGCGAGCTGCCAACCGCTCGATCAGGCTCATTTCGCTGGGTTTGCCAGAGTGGTTTTTCACTACGAAATCAAGTTACCCGGCCTCGCCATAAAATCAATACTTGGAATAATTCTAAATCTCAATTCCCCTTGCAAGTGGAATTTATCCCCTCGCCGAACACTACCCCGACCGCCCTGCGACGCAAGCTAAAATGCTCTCAGGGCACAGACCTACGGTCCCAGCGATTACGGATTCGGCGTGGCGTTCAGGCGGTAGAAGCGGTTTTGGCCAGGGACGAGGGTTTCGAGATACGGTGGTAAAGGTTGGGGCGTGATTTCGCTCCAGGATGCACCGAGGGCGGGGGTGGATTCGAGGCGGCCGGCGCCAGCCCAATCGAGGCGAATTTGTCCGCCCGAAAGCGTGGCGGTGAGCAGTCGCGGGCGGGCGATCTGGGCGATTTCGTTTTGGTTAAGAGCCCGCGCGTGGATGCGGACTTCGTCGATTTTGCCGTCGAAGAAAGTTGCGTCAATGGGGCGGGCGCCAATGCTGACGTTGAGGGGCGAATTGAATTGCGAGCCTGGCACGGCGCCGTCTCTCAAGATCCCGGCAAGCACCCCGTTAGTGTAGAGGCGCATTTCCGCACCTTCGCCCTCGGGGCCGGTCGTATCATAAACTCCCGCCACGTGAGTCCACCTGCGGATGGGAATACCCGGGGCGTTGAGGGAAATATTTGCGCTAGCGGTCACCGCGATTTGGAACGCCCAAACGTCGATGCCTTCGACGTTGAGCGACCAACCGCGCTGGCCGGGACCGCCGCCTTTGGTCACAATGCGGCCGTTGTCGGCGATGGATTCCACGTACACCCATGCGGCAACGGTCATTGAACCCTCGAGATTGAGCGCGGCCGGGTTACCAGCGTCAACGCGGTCGTTGGTGCCGTCGAATTCAAGCGCGTAACGCCCAAACAAGCCCGGCGTCCAAAGCGTTCCGTTCAAGAGCGTGCCGGTGATGCCGTTACCAGAGACGTCAGTGGTGGTGAGCCCGATGCCTTCTTCAAACTGCCAATAGGCAACAATGCTGCTGTATTGAAATGGGGCTTCTGAATTCGGCGCGATCGTATTTGCGGGTTCGCCAAGATCCTGTACGTCGTTCACAGTGATGCGGTAAACTATGTTTTCCTGCAGCAATGGAGTGTTGATTATTACACTGCGGCCGTCGGGTCCGAGTGTTGCCGATATCAGAGTAACCGGCGTGCCGGTAACCGCTTCGACGATTGCGTACTTGGACGTATCGGCGGCAGAAAAGGCGACTGCTTCGCTGAACAGCACAATCACCTGGCCGCCCTGACCCGGCGCCGCGACGGACTGGATCGTCGGTGGAGTGACATCCGGGGTAAGTGTCAGTGTGGCCGCGTCCGAATCGACCACCAGTCCGGCAAGATAGACCCGCACGCGGAACTGGGCGCCCGTGTCATGCGGTCGGGCGAACAAAGCGAGGGAAGCGTTGTTCGCTCCAGGAATATTGGTGAAACTGCCAAAGCCATCGTCGCGCTGCCATTCGTAAGCCAATTCACTCGCAGGAGCGCCTGTTCCCGCCGCCTGCACATTAAAGGTGACAGTAGAATTCTGCGGCGCCGATGTGCTCGCCGGCTGTTGGGTTATGTTTAAAGTGGGGTTGTTGAACTGCATGTCACCAAATTCACGAAATTCAGCGACCGTTGATGTGGCGTTGTCGCGCGCCGTGGCCGCCAGCCCCACTAAAACAGGATCACCAAAAATTGGATCACCAAATACCTGACTCGCAGTCGCCATGATAACCCAATCGGTGCCGTTGACACTGTAAAAGCCCGTAAAGAAATCCCCAGTCCGGCGCAGCCGGACCCAGACGTTGGGCATCACCGCGGCGGTGAAATTCGTCCCCCAACTTGTCGTGGGTCCGATCACGGTTGTGCGCCGGCCTGCTTCGATCCAGCCTCGCCCGGCTGGCGGCGGCGGATTGGCCAGCAGGTGCATGGTGGGACTGCCAGGGTCGATGGTCTCACGCACCATTAAGCCTGCTTTGGCGATGTCGTCAGCGGGACTGAGCGACTGGACCCGAACCTTCACATCGAAATCGCCGGAGACGGCCTTAAGGGCCACGTAACCCTGGTCAACTTCGTCCCAGATATCGTCTCCGCCGGCGATCATGTCGAACTCGCCATCCTTGCATGAAAAGATCGAGCCGGCCACGCCAGGAGCACTGATATCGGCTGGCGTCAGACCCGCGACCACACCGTTGGCCGCGCTGCCGGGTGCGATCTCGTTGCCCGCCAGGTCCTTCAGAAAATTTACTGTGCCGGTGAATGCTCCTGAGATGGGCGTGCTCAAGCTCACCAGCACTGTGCGGCCGTCCGGGCGCAGGACAATGCCTGAGATTCCCGCTGCACCGCTGCTGTCGGTAACCTCGTAGTTAAAAGCATCGACCGCAGTGCCGGGATCCATCAGTTCGCTAAAGCAGAACCCAACGCTGGTACCGTCCACGCTGCCGACCGAGACTAGCGCCGGTGCGTTGGTATCATCGGAAACCGTGAGGATGGCGTTGGTGCTGGTGATGCTGGAGATAAAATTACTTACATTTACCGTGAAAGCGGAGCCTGTCATGTCCAGCGTGACCGACGGAATGGTGTAGCTCGTGCTGTTCGCGCCGGCAATCGCCACGTCATTGCTGAACCATTGAAAGAAGTGCGGAGGCGCGCCGCGCACGGCGGACGTGAACGTGACCGGGCGGAATTGCGCGACGACCCGGCTCACGGGCTGAGTTACAAACGTCAACGGCGTGGGCGCGAGCTCGGGGAGGGCCTGGATTTCCGCCTGGCTGAGCGCGCGGTTGAACACCCGCACTTCGTCCAGCTTCCCATCGAAGGTCAAGCCGTTGGCGCG
>DASRHX010000916.1:0-2826 GCA_035650295.1 Bryobacteraceae bacterium
CTCGCGCAGGCCCAGCGCATCCAAAGAGCGGTGCAGCGAATCCGGAACGCCATGCAGCCCGCAAACTGCGCCCCACTCGTCGTGCGAGAAGAAGGCCGCAAGATTCCCATCCGGAGAAAGGATCCAGCAGTCCCAAAGAAACAACACGGCCGTCACCAAAACGGCGAGCGCCTGGTCGTCTTCCCCAAGCCTCACGAGGCAGCCTGGGGCAACGTTCAAGGGACGCTCCTCGCCCAAACCGCGGCGCACCGCGTCCGCCAGCGGCATGTGCTCCGACGACGGCCACACACTCCAGGCTGTGACCCACAAGAGTGCTTCGGGCTGCCGGCTCCCCACGTCCGCCCAGACCGCGCGGGCCAGCGCCACGCGCGCCCCTGCGTCGGTGGGAATCGTGAAGTGTTCGCACGAGAAGGGCGGGCCGTCCGCCAACACGCTATACGGCCGCTCGCCAAGGGGATACTTGCGATCCGAGGCCCACGACCTGCACTGGTCTTCGGTCAGGAACTGCAACTCACTCTCCGCAAGGAACTATTCTCGTTCGGTTGCCTCGAAGATGTTCGCGATGTGGACCCGCAGTTTTCAGCCCTGGCCGCCTAATCAATCGCTTCACTCTGATGCTTCGGCGGTTAGTCTGCCCACTATTCAGGTCACCGCGTCGGGCCGCCTCGGCGCTCCAGGATGTAGCGCTCACGTGGTTCCTCGCCTTCGAAGTACCCGAGACGGCCGGGCACACACGAGAGCAGAGTTCCGTGACCGACGCGACGGGCTATTTGGCTGATGGCGTCGCGCAACGGAACCGTCCTACCGTCAAGGTTTTCATCTGTGGAAATGGCGTAGCAGAGCTCGGGTGCACCTCTTTCACGGAGGAGCGCCTCGAGGCCGCTGGCGGTCTGCCCGCCGGGAGGGACCACCGTCATGAATCGAGGGTCCAGATCCTTGAAGTGGTAGAGCGTTCCCAGCACATCTCGACGGCGCTTGGGTTTGGCAAGCAGTTCTGCCAGCCGCTCCTGCTTCGCCGCGATGATGAAAGCACGGATAAACGCGGCCTCATGTTGGATGTCGGCCGCCACCCGATGCACCTCCAGTCGAATTGTCCGCCAACTTCGAGGCGGCCGAGGCCGATGACGGCTATGTCCCCCGCCGTTCGAGCACGAATGCGGTCATTGGGATGGATGCAACTGCTCCTGTCCATTCCGCGGCCCCTCACGCTCGATTCGCACACTGACGTGCTCTGCCACGATTTCACCGGAAACGCCGTAGCAGGGAGCCAGTTCGATCCTCCAGCCATCGGGTGTCTGCTCAAAGGCAAGCCTCTCCAATGACATTCTGGCGGTCCGCGTCCTCGCCTTCGAGGCTCAACCACTTGATCCCTCTCAGCTCGAAGCGGACGATTCCCTCTCGCTCCTTGAGGAAGAATCCGCGGTCATCGGTTCGACTGCTCACAATCCAAGCGTGCACTCGGATGAGTGAGGTGGCCCCACGATTCAGGTGGAACGAGAGGACTTCAGCGTCGTGAAAGGAGGGCCACATTGTGAACCACGCGGCTACCGCGTCTGCTCCGGGGATAGTGGGGACGGGAAGGGGCGGCAACATCGAAAACATCCTATCCCGGTTGCACCGTTCACCCGAGAGGCCGGTCCACCGGCGCGGAGAGAAGGGCCGCGCGTGGCCAACCGCGAGGTGCATCGTCCCGGAGGCGGGCTGAATGGCCCGAGAGCGGCCTAATTGTTGTGGTCGTTCCACGGCTCGGTGGACACCCTTCGCGTGGCGTATGGTCACGAAACATGCGGACTACTGTGGCTTGGGGTCACATGGCGCCCGCGGATCAGGATTACCGTAAAGGCGTTGGACTCGACTCGAAGGAATGGAAACGGTTCAGGCAGAACCAGGATCCCCGACTGCACTTCCTGCGTGACGTTCCAGCGTCTGACGACGCGAACGAGCAGGGGCTGCCAGAACTCGCGATCGACTTCCGGCAGTGTTTCTCGCTAGCAACCGCAGAAGCCTACTTCGTTCTTGAAACAGCGCACCGACGCTGCCGACTCCAGCAGCCGTACGCCGAGCATCTGAGCAACCGATTCTCTTGGCATATCAGCCGCATTGCACTGCCGCTCGACCATCATCTGCCATTGGAAGAAGGGCGTGCCCCGGGGGCGAAGGCGGTGATTCCACCAGCCATCACTGCCGCCGTTTTACCGGCAGTGGGCGAAGCGGGTCTCGAACCGAAACCGGTTCCCGCAGCGGCTCCCAGCGACGGTGTCGCTGCCGCAGCGCAGCCGGTCGGCTCCCCGATCGGTGATTCAACCGCACATGAGCAGTCTCCAGAGGCCGCGCCTCAGAATGGTGCCGGGCCGGAAGTACCGGAGCCGTGAGCCGAGACGTGCCCGCCGGTCACAGCGATTCGCTCAGTCACAGGGTCCGTCTATGACCTCCATGGACTTCAACATAGACACCGTTGGTATCCAGCCATGCCGCTTTGCAACCACGCCGGTGCTTCTGGAACGTGGTCGCATCGCCACGATAGTGCCAGATGTTCCATCGGTTTTTGAGAGGGCTCCCCGTCAAGATCTCAGATTCGAACGAGGAAACGGCTGAGGCCGCGAGGGGGGCCGCGACAAAAAGCGGTGTTTGGCCATGCCCGTGGACGCTAAGTGGTGGCGCGAAACGAAACGTCGAACGAGCAGTCGGACGATTGCCTCCGCTGGCAAGGCTCTCAAGGTCGACGACTTACAGCGACCAACGGCGGCACTGAGCGCGGCGCTCTGTGCCGCGCGCAAAACGCACTTAGCCGGCGTCACTGATGGAGCGGGGGCGTGAGCAACCCCC
>DASRHX010000917.1:0-2307 GCA_035650295.1 Bryobacteraceae bacterium
CCACCGCGAGATTGCCGTCGCCGCTCTGCGCAGCGGCCAACACCTCTGCCTGCGCGAGCCCGATGGACACGATGGTGACGGCAATCATCGTGGAGATAGCGAGCGCAAGCCCGGCGACCAGCGAGAGCGCGGTTCGTTGGCGCCGTCTCTCCTGGTAGCCCAAAGGCGGAACGAATCCGCTTCTCCTTAAATCCTTGCGCCCGTGGCGCGGCCGAATCAGTGACATGCCCTCAGCGTGTTGCGAAATGCGGGCGGGTAGCCGGCCACAGTATGGCGAAGGAATTGGCGAATAGTGTCGATTTGGAGGCGCGGGTAAATAAAAGGTTAACACACGCGATCAGCAGTTTTACGAAAAGCCCATCAACCGCGCGCAGTTGTCCGAAAGTCGGCTATTCCGCCGCGACCACTTCGGCCGACTGCCAGTCCATCGTAATATGGTCGGGTTCCGCGGCGACGCGTTCGAGCCAGGCGCGCACATGCGGGAAGGGGCCCAGGTCGAAATCGCATTCCTCGGCAACATGCGTGTAGGCATAGAGCGCCAGGTCGGCGATGGTCAGGCTGTGGTCGACGAAGAAGGGCTGCCGCATAAGATGTTTGTTCATCACGCCAAGCGCGCGATGGCCTTCCTCCATCCAGTCTTCCAGCGCGTGCTGTTGCAATTCACGTCCGCCCTTCACCAGCGCCAGCCAGAACCAGGCGGCGCCGATATTGGGCTCCAGGCTATGCTGCTCGAAGAACATCCATTGCAGCGCGACGGCGCGTTCGATCCGCTCCTCTGGCGCCAGCGGCGTGCCGGCCGCGAGGTACCACAGGATCGCGTTTGACTCCGAGAGATAGCGGCCGGGCGCGACTTCCAGCAATGGCACCTGGCCTGTCGGATTCATCGCCAGAAATTCAGGCGTGTGGCTGTCGCCCTTGAGAATGTCGACTTCGTGCAGGCGATAGGGAATTGCCAGCTTGGCCAGCGCGAGCCGCACCTTGTAGCTATTGCCCGACCGTTGCATCGAATAGAGCGTGTACATCGTCCTCGTCCGGCAGATGAATCCCTTAAAGGCGATAGGGCAAACAAAGTCAGGCGATTGCAAGGCGCCGATATGGCATTGCCCGCAACAGCACGCGTGCGCCGCCGCTCCGGCGAATTTGAGACAATTATTTTGGACCGGAGGGGCTGCTTAAAAAATCATTCCGCGGCAATGCGCGCACGGGCGCAGGTGAGCAGCGCATCGTCGTTCACCGGCTCAATCGGCGTGAAGTCGCGGTGCGCAATCCATTCAGCGCGGTTGAATTTGGTGATGTGGTTGGAGACCGCGCAAAGCGTGAGATAGACGATCTTGCGCGGATAAGGCGTGATGTTCGGCGGCGAGGCGTGGACCAGGTTACCGTGGAACATGATCACCGAGCCCGGCTTGCCGGTAGGCGCGACGATGCCGAGGCCGGCGGCTCCCGCCGCCTCGGCGGCCAGGCGAGTCACCGTGAGGTTGTCCAATATCCACAAGGGGTAGGATGTCGTTGAGGTATCGTGGCCGGCGGCGAGCGTGCCGCATTTATGGCTCTTCGGAATGAACATCAGCGGACCGTTGATCGGCAGCACCTCGTCCAGGAAGACGGCGATGTTCATCGCGCGCGGCTGCGGCATGCCATCGTCGCGCGCCCAGGTGCCGTAGTCCTGGTGCCATTGCCAAACCTCACCTTCGAATGCGGCCTTGGCGTTGAGCTTAAACTGATGGACGTAGACGTCCTCGCCGAACAACTGGCGCAACGGCTCGACCAAACGCGGATGCCGGGCCAGCAGGCCAAAGACATCGCTGTAGGTATGCGCGGCAAAGGCAGTGCGCGGCGCCCCGCTCTTTTCGCGCCAGATTTCCTGCCGTTCGAGCTTCAGGACTCTATCCGCTTCATCGCGCAACAGCGCGACTTCTTCCTCACGGAAGCAGTTGGGAAAGAAGATAAAGCCTTGTTCGTCGAAGGTACGGATCTGTTCGGGGGTGAGTTGCATATTTGTTTTGTCTCACGCTGCCGCCCCACACGGTACCGCTTTCATCTTATCGTGCGCGCGAGAAAAGCCAAAGCGTCCGGGTGCTTGTGACCTCGGCGGCCCGGCGCAGCAGCAGCACGAAAGCAGCAAGGAGCAGCGGGGCGGTCAGTGGTATCAACGTAGCCTCCGCGAAAGTACGGGCGATCAGGGGTACAATCCAAATTGCGGCAAGGGTGGTTTTTTCCCAGCTGCGGAAACCCCGCGAAATGCCCTCGCTGGCCCAGAAAGCGAGCGCGGGAGCCAACGCCATAAGGTCGTAGTCGAGGCTGTAA
>DASRHX010000918.1:0-3604 GCA_035650295.1 Bryobacteraceae bacterium
ATCAAACGCACGGACGGTTTGGAAGCCAGCGTCGCGAAGTACCTGGCGAATCTCCCGAGGCGTCCAGCACACCTCTTCGAGGCGTTCGTGATGGCGCTGCCAGAGCGAGGAGCGCGGATCTTGAAAGAACCATTCCGCTTCGGTGACACCGCGCCTTCGAGGCCGGTCGCAGCTTCCACGCATGACCACGGCAACCCCGGGCGCTTCGAGCAGTAACGTCTGCGGCCAGATTCTCTCAAATGCCTTCCAATTATTGACGTCGAAGAAAAAGTACCCACCGGGACGCAATGACCGCGCTACCGAGCGCGCCACCCGCGCCAGGTCCGCCCGGCGCGGCACGTGATTCAGCGCATCGCCATTGCACAACACCAATCCCACGGGCTGGGGGAGTTGAAACTCACGCATATCGGCCTGAATGACACGCATTGAGGCGCCGGCCGTGCGCGCCTTTGCCCTCGCCAGCCGGCACATACGCGGCGAGAGATCGACGGCGTAGGTTCGAAGCCCACGCGCGACCAGGGTAAGGGCTACGGTGCCCGTGCCGCAGGCAAGGTCGCAGGCTGAATCGAGTTCAGGCCAGATGCGCGTCAGGATGCGGTTGCGAGCCGACTGAAACCACTCGCGGTGAAAGTCAAAAAACGTATCGTAGTGGTCGGCAAGCCACCGGTACGGCCTATTCTTGTGTTGCGAAACAGTCACCTGCGGCGCCCGGCGGTTTTAGGCCCCTTCGGCGCTTCGTACACCGTTTTGTAGCCGGGAATGAGCCAGCCGATGAGGGCATTGCGGCGCAGGCCAGAGTCGGACTTCACTTTCACCGTTCGAATAGTGGACCGTCCGAACCTCTGCGCCCTACCATTCGTCGCCAGGATGAGCTGGTTCTCCGAAACCGACGAGAGTGTTCCGCGGAACGTCTCCTTGTCCTCACGCCGCACTTCGAGTGAAGAACCCTTCGCTAGAGCCCGCAAACCTGCCCAATCCTGGGCTGCCTGCAGCTGGAACAGCGAAAGCGTGGCAATTGCCGCGATGCAGCGGGTCATCAAAGGAAGTCTAGCGCGGTTTCTGAACTGTGATGACGATCGGATCGCTCTGCGTGGCGTTGGCGAGGCTGCGCACTTGGGCGACGTAAAGGCCGGGAAGGAGCGTATCCGGGATCTGCGCCGTCATCTGGCCGCCGGAGGCTTCGAGCAGCGGGAGGGGGATGTCGCTCAGCGTGACGCAGGAGCCGCCGAGAACCGTGGGTAGCGGAAGCTGGTCGGTGGCGGCGGGCGCGGCGAGATTGGCGCCGGAAACGGTAATGAACGATCCGGGCGAGAAGGTGGCGGTACCGGTGTTGGCGTTGACGATGCCACGGGAACCGCCGGTGATGGAGGGCCTCGGTGAGGCACCCGACTGCGAGAGTGTGATCACACTCAAGCCGGAGACGGTTACCTGATAGGCATTGCCCGCGCTGTCCACTGCCATCTGGCGCGCTGGAACGGCGATGCGCTGCGTTCCGAGAATCACGAAGGGTGGGTTTTCGGGCGCCACCGCAACGAGCGCCTCCGCGCCCGTGCGGACGTTCACCAGTTCGAGCGTTGGACGCGGATCGTCGCGAGTAACCACGGTCAGATTCTGTCGAACAGGCAGGGTGAGCCTAAGGAAACTGTCCTGATCAATTGGATACAGGCTCGCGATGTGCCTCTGGCCAGCGCTCACGGTCGTCTGCGTCGGCGGCAGCCCTGGGCCTGCGGGGGGAGTCGGTACGGTGATGCTGGGGCGCTCGGCTCCGCCGACGATGGCGAGCGAGGGACTCAGAATGAGGCCATTCGCGAGGAAGTAGGAGTTTTGCGCGGAACCAGCGAGAGGTCCGAAGTAGCTCTGAATGGGTGCTTGGAAAAGAGTCCGGCCGACGGTGAAGGCGTCGGCCTGAGCGTCAAACAGGTAGCCGTTTCCGGTGGCTCCAGACAGCGCGATCATATAGTCGCCTTCGGGCGTCGCCGCCAACTGGTGTTGAGGGGAGTTGCCCAGCGTGGATGTAGCGGAGTTCGGGCTAATCACGTTGCTTGCCGCTCGAGGAGTGGCCTGGTTGCCAAACACGCGCCACAGCCCTCCGTTAGACATCACGAACTGGAGGCCCGATAGTGTCATTGCCAGCGACAGAGGCCGAACGACCGCTTGATTGCCCGGGCGCGGAATGGGCGGGAATTCGACATTGCCGATCTCGCGCCTTAGATCCAGGTCCACAATCGAGATCGATTCACCGCCTGAGTTGCCGACATAAAGAGTAGACCGGTCAAGTGACATGGCCATCGAATGCGGGAGTTGGCCGACATCGATTGGCTCGACGAATCGTTGCCGGCGAATGTCGAAGATCTCGATGCGATTGAACCCGGAGTTGGCAATGTAAATGCGCCCTCGCGGTTCATCGAGAAGCAGTTCCTGCAATCCCTCGGTGGTGGTAAGTCCGGTGGGGAGCGGATAGATGACGCCGCGCTGGTCGGACTGGCGGAAGTTCATGAAGGCCCTAATGACGTTCGGGAAATTCACCGCCTCGCGCGAGGACAACACAACGTTGATGGCCGTTCCACCGCCGCCCGTGGCTCCCGTGAAAACGTTGGTTCCGGCCTGGCGCACGACCGCCGTACGTCCCGGCTCCATCGTGAAGGTGATGGTGGAGGGGGCCACACCGGTATCCACCTGCGCGATGAGGGCCGTGGTGACGACCGGAACCGTATAGGTCAGCTTGCCTTGTCCGAGATTATTGACGCGTACATTGGCCCTAGCGATGCCCTTATTGCAGGGGTCGTTGGCGAGGAACACGGTGGTGGATTCGGGCTGGATAATCGGGTAATCGAACAATTTCCCCATGGGCAAGCGGATGAGACCGGACTCGGAGGCGGCAAATAGCTCGGAGCCGCTCGAAGGTCCAACGATTTTGCCGACGATAGACTCCTGCAAACGAAGACCAAGACGTATTCCCAAGTTTCGGCTGGAGCCTGTCAGGAGGTAGTTGGAAACCGGCCGCACGGTCGCCGAATTCGCGCCTACATTGAACGACGCGTAGATGTCGGCTCCATCGGGGGAAAAGAAGCTGCCGCCAAAGTTGAAGTTGATTTGAATCGCAGGGTTCGTGTTCGTCGATGAGATCACAAATGGGAAATTGGCTGAGTTCACTTGCGCGATCACGGCGAGCGTCGCCGTGTCATAGAGGGTCGAACCGGCCATAAACCGCGAACCATCGGGCGAAATGGAGAGCACGGTCGATTGGCCGGTCACGGTGCGATTGCGGAGCACGGTACCGGAGGCCGCTTCATAAACGAAGAGCGTGGTTTGCGCCGATGTCGTTGTCTGGTTGATAGCGACCATTCCCACGATGAACTGGCCATCGGGGGTACGGATGAGCCTGCCCGGAAAGGGTGTGGATGGACGGCCGATGAAAACGGCGGGCAAAGGATTGGGCGTGTTGATGGGCGGCGGCGAGGCGACGGCGAAAACCTGCTGCCCGGCCTGCAAACTGGGATCGAAAACGAGCAGCGTGTTCTGGGCATTCTGTGTTCCGGAACCTTGGGTGGTGATGAGCACTCGTCCGTCGAATCCCGCCGCGACGCCTTCCGGTTTGGCGGGG
>DASRHX010000919.1:0-12051 GCA_035650295.1 Bryobacteraceae bacterium
GCCTTTCTCGTCGATTGCCATCCAGTGGTACGCCAACTTATGGACAAGCGCCGGCTTACCGCGCGCACCGAGTTTCCAGACACCTTGGCCGGTGTCCACGAAATAGATCTGGCGCTGCGCGTCAACGACGATACCTGACCCGGGATGGGCAAGCGAGAGAGCTGTGGCACCAAGACCCAGGCTTGCTCCGCGGAGGAACCGCAACAGTTTCGATCCCGTTCGTGACTGCTTCCACATGGCCCTTGCCCAAACAATGAATTCGCTGGTGCCATCTTATGCGAAGTCCGGTTTCCAATGGTGGTACTGTAAGGTCGATGACGGTCGATACGTTTAGAACCATTGCGCAATCGGCTGCTACCAAAAGCGACAGCACGCTCTGGCGCACGATCATCGACACCCTTCCCATCGCGGTATACCTGACGGATGCGGAAGGCCGGCTGACCTACTTCAATTCCGCAGCTGCCACGCTATCAGGGCGAGCTCCGGAATTGAGCGTCGACAAATGGTGCGTCACTTGGAAACTATTTCTTCCTGATGGAACGCCATTGCCTCATGATCAATGTCCAATGGCGATCGCGCTCCGCGGGGAAAAAGTTCCTGAAGGAGTGGAGTGCATTGCGGAACGGCCGGATGGAACGCAATTCTGGTTTACGCCGTATCCGACGGTATTGCGCGATGAGGATGGCCGGATCGCCGGAGGAGTCAACCTCCTGGTCGACATCACGGCAAGAAAACTTGCGGAAATCGAAACGGAACGGGCCCAGCGTCTGTTGAGCGCGATCGTGGACTCGTCGGATGACGCCATTATCAGCAAGAATCTCAACAGCATCATCACGAGCTGGAACAAAAGTGCGGAGCGTTTGTTTGGCTACACGTCTGAAGAAGTCATCGGCAAACCGATTAACCTCCTCATCCCGTCCGACCGGCAGGATGAGGAGCCGAGCATCATTGGCCGCCTTATGCGTGGAGAGCGTGTGGACCACTTCGAGACAGTCCGCCGGCGGAAAAATGGCACACTGGTCGACATCTCGCTAACCATCTCTCCTATCCGAGACTCGAGCGGAAGAGTTGTTGGCGCCTCCAAGATCGCTCGCGATATCACGAAGGGCAAGCGCGCTGAAGCGGAAATCCTGCGTGCCAATCGCGACCTGGAGCACTTCGCATTTGCAGCGAGTCATGACCTCCAAGAGCCGTTACGGACGATTACCATTTACAGCGAGCTCCTCGGAACGCGCCACGCCGGCAAACTCGACGAGCAAGCTATTGAGTACTTGCATTACGTGCGCAACGCTGCTATCCGAACGGGTACCCTCGTCAGCGATCTGCTGTCCTATGCTCAAGTTTCCAAGTTGGAGGAGAGCGAAGAGCTCACCGACGCAAACGAGGCACTCGCCAGGGCGATCGAGTGTCTGTCACACACGATCGCGGAAAACGAGGCGCGGGTAAGCTCGGAGAGCCTGCCGGCCGTAACTATGCATCGAACGCACCTACAACAGTTGTTTCAAAACCTTGTAGGCAATGCGCTGAAATACCGGAAGAAGGATCTGGCGCCCGAGGTTCACATCAGTGCGGAGCAGCAAGCCGGCCGCTGGATCTTCACGGTTCGAGACAACGGCATCGGCATCAGCCAACAGTACAAGGAGTACGTTTTTGGCATATTCAAGCGTCTCCACACGAGCAGTGAGTATGCAGGCACGGGTATTGGCCTGGCAACCTGCCGGCGAATTGTAGACCAGTATCAAGGCGAGATCTGGGTCGAATCCGAACCCGGCGAAGGGTCCGTCTTCCGATTCGCCATTCCTGACGGCGCGTGAATGCTAATTCCCGGAACGAGTTAGATATACGCGATCACGTCGATCTCGACGAGCGAGTTCCCCGGAATTCCTCCAGCCGCGGCGATCGTCGTCCGCACAGGTGGCTCGTCGCCGAAGCGGCCTTGGAAGACCTCATTCATTTGCTTGTAGTCCTTGAGGTCGTTCAAGTAGACATTGCACTTGAGGACCTTATTCATGGACGAGCCGGCGTTGACAAGCTCGGCTTCGATTTCCTTCAGCACGTGGTCCGTGTGCGCCTTGATGTCACCCTCGAAGTGAGCGCCTTTACCAGCCACAAAAACCAGGTTGCCGAAGCTGACGCAGCCATTGAACAGCGGCGTCCCTTTCCGTTCGCCCTTTCGGTGCACCTTTCTCGTCGGCCCGGCCTGGGCCGCCGCCGTTGCCGCCGTAGTTGCGGCCACTCCAGCCGCAGCCGCTCCGGTTTTCAACATACCTCTCCGGCTTTTGATTTCATCTTTTTGTGATGTTGGCATGCGTTGATTGTAAGCGATACTGGTGGTATCTCCGCCATGACCGCGCGCATCTTTTTCAAGCTCATCTTTGGAGTTCTTTGCGTCCTCATAGTCGCCCTGGCCGCCGTCGACATCCTGGCATCGCAGGTAGCCGAATCGAGCTTCCGTGAAACGCTGGTCCGCGAGCTTACCCAGAAGGGGCGCATGCTCGACCTCACCTACGGCCGGGAACCTAACCCCGCTCTACAACACCGGACTCGCGAGCTGGCCGCCGCCTCCGGAGCCCGCGTCACACTCATCGATCACAAGGGCGTCCCGCTGGCCGACTCCGAAGCCGACTACTCCAAAATGGAAAACCACAAGCTTCGCGCCGAAGTCGCCGCCGCCCTGGCCGGCGGCGTAGGCTCCGACACACGCCGAAGCGCCACCACTCACATCGATTTTCTTTACGTCGCCATTCCCCATCCCCTCGGCGCCGTCCGCCTTGCGGTCCCCATGGCCGAAGTGAAGTCCCAGGTCGATCAGATCCGCCGCCGGATGCTCATTTCCACCGCCCTGGCTTTCCTCCCCGCCTTCATTGTCGCCGCCCTGTTCGCCCGTTCAGTCTCCTCCAAACTCGGCGCCATCATTGATTACGCCGGGACGCTCGCCGAAGGCAATTTCAACGCTCGCCTCTCCGAACCCGGCTCGGACGAACTCGGTGTGCTCGGCACCAAGCTCAATGACACCGGATCCAAGCTCGAGCGAATGTTTGAGGAGCTGCAGCATGAGCACCAGGAGCTCGAGAAGCTCGAACGAATCCGCAAGGATTTCGTCATCAATGTCAGCCACGAACTACGGACACCGCTTGCCTCCATCCAGGGCTACACCGAAACCCTGCTCGACGGCGCCGTTCACGACGATCAGCACAATGTCCGCTTCCTCAACATCATCCGGCAGAACGCCGAGCGCCTCACCAACCTCGCCAGCGACTTGCTCACCCTAAGCCGCATAGAGCTTGGTACACAGAAGTTCCAGTTCGCCAGCTACTATACGAACAATCTATTGTTGGATTGCGCCGACGCCATGCGGCCCCTCGCACAGAAGAAATCCATCGCCGTGCACTGCGAACCCGCTCCCGCCGGCCAGGAAGTCTTCTGCGACTGGAAGGCCGTGCACCAGGCGTTATGCAACCTATTGGAGAACGCCGTTAAGTACACGCCGGACGGAGGCAGCATCACTGTAGGCACACTCCCCGACGAGCGCAGCGGCTTTATTCGCTTCTACGTGCGCGACACCGGCATCGGCATTCCCCGTGAGGAGCTTCCCCGCCTTTTTGAGCGTTTCTATCGAGTCGACAAGGCCCGCTCACGCGAACTCGGCGGCACGGGCCTTGGCCTCGCCATTGTCAAGCATCTGGCCCGCTCCCACGGCGGCGACGTGGCCGTCGTGAGCGAGCCAGGCAAGGGTTCCACTTTCTCCTTTACTTTGCCAGACCACGACAACGGACTAGGCGCCCACCCGGTCAGCTACTCGGACCAAAGTGAAGTTCCGGTTACAACCGGGTGACTCTCTTATCATCGTCAGGTGTAATTCATGTTCTTGTAATTGAATATTCACGAATCCTGCTCTATCTTGGTAGCGAATAGGATAACTATATGAAAAAGATCATGTTGATCGAAGATGACGCCGATCTCTACGCACTTCTGAAGTACAACCTGGAAAAGGAAGGCTTCCAGATGGTAGGCGCACAAACAGGCAAGGGCGCCATCGAGTTGTGCCGCCGTGAGCGGCCCGACCTGATTCTCCTCGACATTATGCTGCCCGATTCGGACGGCCTCGACATCTGCAAGGGTATCCGCGCCCGTCCTGAGCTGGCACACATCCCGGTAATCTTCCTCACCGCCCGCGCCAGCGAAGCCGACCGGATTGTCGGTCTTGAGCTCGGCGCAAACGACTACATTGTCAAGCCATTCTTCATCCGAGAATTGATTGCCAGGATCAAGATCCAGTTCCGGCCACAGTCAGCCCCCCAGCGCACGCTCAAGTCGGGCACCCTGGAACTCGACCGGAGTTCCTGTCGCGTGTTCCGCAATGCCGACGAGATCGCTCTCACCGCCACCGAGTTCCGTCTGCTTGAGTTCCTGATGTCGCGTCCCGGAGTTGTCTTCAGTCGTGAGCAGTTGCTCGACGCAGTCTGGGGTCATGACCGCGCCGTCACTGACCGGACTGTCGATGTCTATATCCTCCGCCTCCGCCAAAAGATTGAACCGGACGATGCCAGCCCCGGCTACATTCGCTCGGTCCGCGGCTTTGGTTACAGTTTTAATGAGATCAACCTCGTGGCGGATACGCCCGAGCACTTGGCTGCCGTCTAGTCCCCCAGGCACCGCCAGGCGCCGCAACTCAGTTCAAACAGAGGCCCCGGTTCTTCCGGGGCTTCGCTGCTTCAACGTCAAGCCAACCCAAGGTACTAGTACTCGTGCAGCCGTATCCCATTACGAAACCCACTTGGTACGGGATTGTTGAATCCTTCATTCTTTTTCATGCTGATCAGAGAGAACTGTGGCAACCTCCCCTGCTACCAACGGCCCACGGATTCAGAGTCCACGGATTCTGTCGCCCGTGGAGAAGCTTGAAGAGCGTGTAGCGTTTTTCGCCGCCCGCCAGTTGCACGTCAACCCGCGAAGGGTCACCAACGACTCACGGCTCCGGGAAGACCTCGGGCTGTCCGACGACGACGCAATCGAGTTCTTCGAAGCCTATAGCGCCGAATTCCACGTTGATATCGATTCTCTTTTCTCCCGCTACTGGGCCCGCCATTTTGGACCCTTTGGCATCGGTTGGGGCACCCTCTTCCTGATGTTCCTCACGGCCAGCTCGGCCGGTTTCCTGGCGGGCATCAGCGCTCCTCGTGAGGCTTGGTTGCTCTGGGCCTCTCTCAGCCTCCTCGAACTGGTCGTCATGCAAGGCTATCCCTTTCTGTCGCCAGAGCTCAACCTCGTTCCTATCCGCGTCAGCGACCTGGTCAAGGCGGCCAGGCAGGGGTTTTGGTATGAACCAAGCAACGGCCGCCGCCGCCGCTCCGCCTCTCACCGCCACAGAGATCCCGCGTTCGGCCCCATTCTCGTCCCACCCGTCGGCCGCACATAACCTCGTTCAGCCGTCACCCGTCTCCCGTCCTTGGATCAATTCGGCGCCCGCTGCCTCTTATCCCGCTCCCCCACCAGAAGCCCCTTCATAGAGCACGTCATCGCGCCGCGCCAAACAAAAAAGCCGGGAACCCCGTAAGGCTCCCGGCTGGGACGTTCAACGTGAACAAAGTGATCTAGGGCTTCAGGTCTTGCTCCTGCACCAGCTGCGTCCATTCCTCCATCCAGTTCACCTGGTCGAAGGCGCCAATGTAGGTGGCCGACTGATCGAAGAACCCATCGTCCGGAGGCTGCACGAAGCTCGCCCGGTAGGCCGGCGAGTTTGGTGCCGGTCGCAGATCCGGGTCGCTGTACTCGAGCGGTCGAGCCAACAGGGGGTCGGCCACGAGGAAGGTACGGCCGCTACCGGCGAACGTTTGCACGGCGGCTAGTACCTGTCCCCGCGAGTGGTCCAGTTCTGGCACACGATGTTGTTATAAATGCCTCCCGCACCACGCCGGAAGTAAAGGCACGGCGAGTCGGATTCGTCAAACCCATTAGCCGCGTTGCCGACGAAGGTGAGGTTGTAGAACGTCGGCTTGCGCAGCGGCCTGGCTCCGAAGTCGCGCTCGTAGTTGTCCATTTCCATGCCTCGGTTGGAAAGGTCGGAATTTGCCAGCACGGCGCCAAATTGCACGTGTCCGCTCCAGCCGATCTGGCCGTCGAAGTAGTCGTCGGCGCCAAATGCGCCCACCAGGTACTTGGCGTCCATCGTGCCGCCGAACCATTCGAACGAATCGTCGAGCCCGTAGGACCCGGCGTTTACTTCCAATGACTGCAATGTGACAATGCCGTAAAAAAGCGAATGTCTGAAATATTTGTGCCGGGAAACATTAGGCGCAACACGAGCCGGAGAAAATGGTTCCGCGCAACTTGCGCCGGCCTTTTGCGTTTGGAGAGGTAGGAGGCAACATTATAAACACCCTGTTACGAACCGCAGTGATTTTCGGAGTTCTGGCCGCGGGGACCTCGTTCGCCGCAGGCCCGATTGCCCGGCACCAGGCAGCCAATCAGGCCCGCATCAACCGTGGATTTCGCTCCGGTGAACTGACTCGTCCGGAAGCGGCCCGCTTGCAGGCGCGCGACAACGCAATTCAACGCACCATCCGCCGCAACCGTATCGATGGCGGAGGATTGAGCTGGGCGGAGCGCCGGAGGATCGACCTCAGGCAAGACGCGCTGTCACGCGATATTGCCCGGCAGAAGCACGACCGGCAATACCGGTAAACTAAGCGGCAACTGTCCGCCCTTGCGCTCGCGGCCGCATTTGCGGCCGCCACCCTCTCCGCCGCCAAGGGTCCAGGACTCAACCCCGCCGAAGTGCAGCCCTTAAAAGGGAGATTGCGTCGGGACGGCCCTTCTTGATAGCCCTGTCAAGCGCTGTGCGCCCGTTGTTGTCTTGAGCGCCAACATCACATCCTCGCATCAGTAGCATCTTGATGATCTTGCCGTCTTCGGAGCCAAGAAACCCCGCAGAGAGCATTAATGCGGTCTCACCGTTGTTGTTTCTTGCTTCGACGTTAGCCCCTCTGGCGAGAAGTACTGCCACCGCATCAGCCGTCGGATACGCGCTCCCCTCGGCGGCGATAAGAAGGGATGTGTTTCCGTCGTTGTCATGGGCTTCGATGTCGGCCCCCGCGTCAAGCAGGATTCGCAGGTGATGGTCCCTCCCCCACCGTGCGGCCGCCATGAGCGCCGTGCCACCTTTCTGAGTTCTTGCGTTGATATTGGCGCCTCTCTTCAATAGCTCACGCATGGAATCGCTAGTGTCGGGCATGTCAATAAAGGGGCAATTGCAAGCAGCTGCTATTAGTGCCGTACCACCTTGGAAGTCTGTGGCCTCCATCTTGGCGCCTTCGTCCAGCAACAGCTTTACAAGAGCGCTATTACCCTTTAGGGCGGCGGAAATGAGTGGCGTCTGCCCATATTCATCGCGCGCCTCGATGCTGGCACCCTTGTTGAGAAGCATTTTGGCAATTTCCGTATAAGGGAGATCGAGAGCCTTCGTCTCTCGACCTGTGTCGTCCACGACCAATGGCAGAGATATAGACGCGACCAGCAGGGCCTCGTTGAGTAATCGCCGGTCGACGCGCCCCGCCAACAACGAACGCACCAATTTGGCATCGCCGAACCGCGCCGCTTCGATGAGGCCTGGTGGCTTGGCTCGGTCGCAGGCCGGCTCTGGGACGGCGGCACGCGCCCTTGCTTGAATTCCAGCCTCCCACGCGCTCCGTGCATTCGTAAGAGCTTTGTCGTGATTCGCTTCCGCCGTGTCTGCCGGCCGCCGTGTGCAAGAGCTCAGACATACGTCGAGGAGTACGGTGAGTCCAGCAAGCGCTGTAAACTGAGCTCGTTTCATAGCCGTTGAAGTGGGCACGGTTCCATTGTGTTCCTGACGTATCCGAAATCCAACCCCTTGCATTTGTGCGATTAATCCCTAACCATCAGATTCCGCTCAGTCGATTAGGGGACAGTCACTAATTTCGAGCGCTATTGCGGTCAAACCTTGAGTCAAGGGTACCCACCCGCTAAACCTTGATCCCGATTTCCCCGTCGCGTCGCGTATATGAGTGAGGAAAAGGCGATGGCGGATTACCGGTTCCAAGTGATGAATCAGTCGAGCAACGGGCTGTGCGGGGTTCTCCGCGTGGAGACGACCGAGCAGTTCGGTGTGGTCCGCAGGCTTCAGTGGAGCTACCACGGAAGCGGCGCCGGCAGCGGCTTGTCCGGTTCCGGCTACGGCTCGCCATCCGGCTCCATGCTCGTCATGCAAAGCCAGTCGGGGGAAGAATGGGCTCGCATCTTACATTGCGCCCCGCATGAGCTGCGCAAGGGTCTTAGCTACACTCTCCAGTCACGCGCCGGACAGGACGTGGCGACCTTGATCGAAAATTCCTCGCAACACAACTACCGCTTCGCCGCCTAGGCCGAACGGACGGCGGGAACGCCACTTGCATAAGTATGGCTGGGCATTACCGGCTCTGCCGGAATCACGATCCAGGCAATCAGGTAGGCAAGCAGTCCCAGGCCGCCGCTGTACACAACGCCGCAGATATATAGCAGCCGGACGATCGTAACATCCCAGCCTAGATATTCGGCGAATCCCGCGCACACGCCCCCTACCTTCTTGTCCTTTCGAGACAACAGTAGACGCTTGGGCGGGGCTTGGGCCGTGTCAGATGCCGCGCGAGGCGGCGATCCTTCCACACCTGTCGCCGATCCACACTGGCCACAGTACCGGTCTGAGTCTCTGGTTTCCTTCCCGCATTGCGTACAGTACATTTTGCTAAGCCTCTCAGCCAGAGCAAACGAAGGCTAGGGGAGGGAAGTTCCGCAAAACGGCTACGATAAGTCGTGGGGACCAATTTGGCATCGGCCACCCAACAACTCGCCGGCTTTCTGGCCAAGTTCGACGCCCGCATGGCCAAGCTCATCCGCTCGGTCCGCGCCAGGCTGCGCAAGCGGTTCCCCACTGCCATCGAGATCGTCTACGACAACTACAACTTTTTCGTCATCGGCTACTCGTCCACGGAGCGTCCATCGGACTGCGTCGTTTCACTCGCCGCCAACTCGAAGGGGATTGTGCTTTCGTTCTACTGGGGCTCTACGCTGCCCGACCCGCACAAGCTTCTGCAAGGCAGCGGCAGCCAGAACCGGTTCATTCGTCTGCCCAGCGCCGCGACGCTCGCCGAGCCAGCCGTCGAAGCCCTGCTGGCCGCGGCGGCCGCGCAATCCAAGACACAACTTCCGTTCAGTGGTGGCGGATATTTGGTGATCAAGTCCATCTCGGCCAAGCAGAGGCCAAGGCGGCAAGCGCTCTAGTTGGACCGGTAGTTTGTAATTTGCGTGTCGATGCCGAAGTCGTGGCCGCGAAGAGCGGCGATGATCTCCTGCAGAGTATCGCGGTCCTTGCTCGAGACGCGAACCAGGTCACCGTTGATGGCCGCCTGCGCCTTTTTCTTCGTGTCTTTGATGAACTTCACGATCTCGCGCGACTTCTCGATCGGAATCCCCTGTTGCAGGGTGACCTCCTGGCGCACTGTGCTTCCGGCGGCCGTTTCGATCTTGCCGTAGGTGAAGGCCTTTAACGGGACCTTGCGCTTGACGAGCTTGCCTTGCAGCACCTCGTTCACGGCATTGAGCTTGAACTCGTCGGCGCTGGTGAGAATGAGCTTTTTATCCTTCTCATTGAGCTCGATGTTGCTTTTGGAATCCTTCAAATCGTAGCGCTGGTGGATTTCCTTCAGGGCCTGCTGCACGGCATTGAGTACTTCAGGCATGGAAACTTCGGACACGATGTCAAAACTATTGTCAGGCATATAGGTGAATCGAGCGCGGTCAGTGGCCCAACGCCACCAGCACGCGTTCGGTGATCTCTTCGATCATAGCTGGAAGTGCGGCGTCGAGTGCAAGGGTGATCGCGGCCCGCACCCGCTCCGGATCGGGCTTCAGGTGCGCCGGATCGACGACCCTAACGATCTTCTCCTCGGCGGGCAGGAGCGGCGGTTGCTCATCTTTCACGTCGGCTCCGAATAGTCCACGCGAATAGCGGGCGGCTTCCACCAGCGCCTTGATCATTTCCACCACGACGCTTGCTTCAAACGGCTTCTTCAAAATACCGTCGCAGCCCGCGCGCCGAGCCTCTTCTTCGTCGAACGGCTCAAGCATACCGGCGGTGAGCACGACTCGCGTATGGCGCAGCGCTTCGTTGGACTTCACCGCGCGGCACAACTCGAACCCGGAGGTTCCGGGCAAATACGCGTCGGCCAGAATGACGTCCGGCATGCCGGATGCAAGTTGTGCAAATGCCTCTTCGCCGTCTGTGGCCGTTAACAGCTCGAAGCCTTCCTCGCGCAATATCCGCTCGCCCATGCGCTGTGCGTGCGGCGAATCGTCGGCCAGAAGGACGCGTCCCAGCATTCGGAAAGTCTACTTCTTTTTTCCTTCCTTCTTCTGTTGCTGGTTCTTCAGCCGGGCATCGTCCTTGGTATCCAAGGCGCTGTTGGGGCCAACCGTGGTCACGCCAACGTCGGTCGTGGTGGGTTGTGCGGCATTGGCCGCCGCCGCGGCGATTTGCTCCGGAGTGGGGACGCTCACGGGGATACTCGGACGCAGGCCGGTTGTGGCCGGGTTGCCGCTCTTCGCCGCCAGATGCGTGTCCGGGCTCTTGCTAAAGACGCTCCAAAAATTGGACATCATACCCTTGCCAGTCACGTTTTCCCGCTCGTACTGCATACGCGCCAGGGCCACAGGGTCGGGTTCGGGAATCTCGGCCTCAAGTTTCTTCAATTCCTGTTTGGCCAGTTCGGCACGCTCGCTCAGAGGATACTCTTTCACCAGCTTCTGAAAGGTCGCCACCGTTTGTTCCTTGAAGCGCGGACCGAGCTTGCCGTAGGACTCGCCGGTCAGCCACAGCGCTTCGTCGGCCTGAGAATACAGCGGATAGTGCGTCACCATGTTTTCCAGCCGGTTGGCCGCCGACGGGAAGCTACCTTTCTTGTGGTAGAAATAGCCCACGCGGAATTCGCCTTCGGCGATCACTTCCTGGATGTTACGAAGCGTCTGGGCAACTCGAGGGGCAAACTTCGAGTTGGGGAATTGAAGCAGCAGGTTGCGGCATTCATCCTCGGCGCGCACGGCGTGCGTCTGATCGCGATCCGGCTTTTCCATCTGCTTGTAGTGAATCATGCAGACCTTTTCCTGCGCCTCGGCGGATTCCTCCATCGTTGGATAGAAAAGGATGAAGTCCTTATACTCGGCCTCGGCCTGCGCGAGTGAGTGCGAGCCGCCTTCGCGCATCCAACTGTCGGCGATGGCGAGTTTCGACTTGGCCATGTACTCGCTTGTATCGTAGGTATTCATGAGCGTGTTCAGAGTGAGGCGCGCCACTTCGTAGCGCCCCTTCTCGATGTCGCCGATAGCTTTGTCGAAGAGAACTTTGTCCGGCTGTTGCGTGTCTTTTCCGATTGGGTTCTCATACTTCTTGCGGCGGAACCCGCATCCGGTCAGCAGCGCGGCAAGCAGCGCCGCCGTTAAGGCCACTACGGCCAACTTACGAAGACGAATCATCAAAACTACTCCTGGTTGCTTCATTCCTGCCCTATTTGTCATGCCCGAATGGCCGTCGCTTCACGGGCTTCGTTCTGCATCTCTTCAATCGCCGCCGCCGGGTCCGCAGCGCCAAACACGCTGGAACCGACGACGAACCAATCCACGCCCGCCCGCACGCATTCGCCGATGTTGCGGGCGCTGATGCCACCATCGATCTGAATGGGAAAACCCAAGCCCAAACTGCGCCGTTTGAGATCGAGCGCCCTTACCTTATCCAAGACGCGGCCAATGAACTTCTGTCCCCCGAAACCCGGGTTCACACTCATCAACAGCACGTAGTCCACGATGGACAGCACATCTTCCAAAGTCGAGATTGGCGTAGCTGGATTGAGCACGACGCCTGCCAAACGGCCGGTCCCTTGAATGAACCGGATGGTCCGGTCCAGATGACGGCACGCTTCCTGGTGCACGGAAATCGAGTCGGCGCCCGCTTCCGCGAAGGCCTCGATGTACCGGTCCGGCTCTTCGATCATGAGGTGTACG
>DASRHX010000920.1:0-7937 GCA_035650295.1 Bryobacteraceae bacterium
CAGCGGGTAAGTCGAATTGAACAACGTCTTGCGCAGCACCATTGACGAGGTGCCGCGCACCATGCCTAGATTGGGCCGCACGGCGCTATAGGCGTTAGGCGTCAGCGCCCGTTGCATCAACTTGATGCTGTCATCGGCGACGGTGAGCAGCCGATTCGCCAGAGTAAGTCCGTGCAGCGCGGGCGTCAATTCGCCGTCAGCCGCCGTCAACAGCCGCGTGGCGGCTTCGCAAGCGCGCCTGTTCGCCACGCCTGCAACCACTTCGGTTACCTGATGAACCACGCGGAACGGAAGCAGATCGGTTTCGACCTCGGTTTCCATTGCGCGCAACATCTGCTCGATCTGAGCGCTGCCGACCACGCGGGCGTAAAAGGTGGCATCATCCTCGTCCTTTTTCTTGCTCACGCCGGGCAGTTGCACCTGCGCGAACAGCGATGCCCAAATCCGCTCTTCGCTTGTGTTCACAAACTCATTGAAGAAAATGTTCCGCTTGGGATCGTCGAGGTCCTTGCCAAAAATGCCGCCGTCTTCCTCCTTCCACGACTGCATCAGCCATTGCCGCAGCCGCCGGTCCTGCTCGCGGTAGTTGCCGTATATCCGGGAGTCCCAAATCCGGAGAAACGCCCCATCCTCTCCGCCGCCGTTCATCTCCACCAGTAGCAGGCCGAGTTTGTAGAGCAACCTTTGAAAACCGCTTCGCCAGTGTGCGTTGGAAAGGGCCGCGCCAACCCGCTCCTCCTGCAGATTGCGCAGCATCCGGGTGGAAAGAGTTCCAATCGTGCACAGACAAATTTCTGCGCTCTGGTACAGCGCCACGATCGCGGCGGCCGAAGCGTTCATCTTTTCAGACTGGGCGTTGATTGCATCCAGATGCTGCAGCCCGTGCAGGTACGAATAAGTGGTAATCGCGGCCGTCTTGTTTTCGGCCGAATTCCATTTCAACGAACCAAGCTGCCGCTCGATTTCGGCATCGTCCAAACCGTGCGCGTTCAACTGCGCTCGTGTGTCAGCCGCCTGGACCTGCTCGGTGTGTTCCACCACTGCAAGCAGAGCCGCGCGGGTGAGCAACTGCCTCACCTCCATCGCATCGGCTGCTTCCTCCTGCCCTCTTATCATCGTCTCTCCTCCGGTTGTGCCTCGCCCGTTAAGCACCAGACGCAACGTTCCGCCCTGGCGCCAATGCTGAACCATGGCGCTCCCTCCTGGATACGCGCTGAATGTCTCTAGAATCTCACGCATGACCACACTCTCACTGAGCGCGCCGAGCCTACCAATGTCCGCGACAAACCTCCCTCTTCCGTTTCAACAAATTGATAGTCGGTGGGCAATCCCCCAAAGGTTGTGGATAGTACTTCCTCGATGGGCCGAAGCAGTTCCGTGCCCAGAAAACTCCTCGTAGCTGCCCACGCATAAACGCCGGCAGTTCCGAGATGTAGCTGTTGGGCATGCCGCTTCTAGGCTCGGGCCGGGCGCGGCCGGTGAATGATGTCGCCCAGCGTTGCGAAATACTCGCCGTGCAGGCGACCTAATGGGCGAAACCTCGAATAATCTGGCTCGCCGCCGGGAAACATCTCAGGGTCCAGATGAACGGCGTCCACGCGCGCGACCACCAGTTCGTGGCTGCTGCCGATGGATTGAATCTCCTGGCACTGGCACTCCATCGCCGCCGCGCACTCGGCAATCCTCGGAACCGCGATTGTGCGGGAATCAACCAGTGTCAGACCCGCGCTCAACGCCTTGCTTTCCTCGGCTGGCGCGGGGCGTGCGCTGCTCACCACCTTTTCCAGCATGTCCTCGGTCGCTGTGTGGATCACAAATTCCCGGGCGTGCTCGATATTCTTCAAGGTGTCCTTTTTCGTGCCGATGCCCTTAACGCGGGCTATCGCCAAGCCCACCATCATTGGACCGAAACCGAGAATTGTGAAGCTGGCAAACGGAGCGAGGTTCACGACACCGTTGGGCCGCAGCGTGGTCACCCATGCTACCGGCCGGGGCACAACCAGCATCTTGAGCAGGTCATGCCCCTCGTCGGCATCCAGATCAACCGATTCTAGTACGTAGTTTGCCGGCAACCTATGGCGTCCTATTGGCAGAATCCGAAGCAATTCGCCTTACATCAGGAGAATTACCTCCGTAATTCTCCCATACCGCTGGTCGCTCGTCCCGCAAAGCCACCATCAGACCTGCGTGGCTCGCCCAGCGCCGCAACTTCGTCGTGCTCCTGATCGGTCTGCGCCTTGAAGCCGGATATTTGCCGCTATTTGAGGAATTGCGTATCCTGACAATACTATTCGCACTAGGCACTACCGGCGTCCGACGCGGTCTGCATGCTGAGTGAAGCACTCTACTACTCTCGAATGGCGCTGGGCTTCGCCAAGTGGGCCCGCGTTCCAATGGAACCGGACCCGGCAGGCATGGTACGCCGCATGGTCCAGGAGCGGGAGAGCAATTTCCTTCACCTGATGCGGCATGCGGTCTTCGGCCATTCCGAGAGCCCCTATTGCTCGCTTTTTCAGTGGGCAGGATGTGCCTACGGCGACCTGGAGCGGCTGGTGCACAAGGACGGGCTGGATTCCGCGCTCGAATCGCTCCTTCGCTCGGGTGTCTACCTGACGCACGACGAGTTTAAGGGCAAAATACCCGTGGAGCGGGGCGGCAAGCAGCTCCTCGTAAAGCCGGGCGCCTGCGCCAATCCGCTGGTCGTGCCGACGGTCGAGACTACTTCCAGCGGCAGCCGGAGCAAGGGCACCGTCACCCGGTCCAGCCTCGACTGGGAGCTCTACCGGGAAGCACAAAACCACGTCCTGCTGATGGAGTTCGACATTCCCAATCGGACACATATCAGTCTGGCCCCGACTCTTCCCGCTCTCGGAGGATTCCGCCGGGTCGTGAACCATACCCGCCGTGGTTATCCAGTCGAGAAATGGTTCGCGTTCGGCGATTTCAAGACATGGGGGCACTACCGTTCGGTGACGCGTTTCCTGATCGGGGAGCTGCGCCTGCTGGGCGTTCCAGCCACGGCCCCAACCTATCTTCCTCGCAACGATTTTTCGGAACCCGCCCGGTGGATTGCCCGGCGTAAAAACGAGGGTGCCGCCTGCGTAGTGACGGGCGGCGTCAGCCGCGGAGTGCGTGTGGCGTCGGCGGCGGCCGAGCTCGGCTTGGACATCTCGGGCACGGTGTTCCTCCTAGGCGGTGAAACGCTCACGCCCGCCAAATGCTCGGTGGTGGAGGCGGCGGGCTGCGATTTGCACGCGGTGTACACCATCTCGGAGTTGGGCCGTGTTGGGGCCGGTTGCAGGCACATGAAAGGCAATAGCGCCCATATCTGCCTCGACTCGCTGGGCGTGATCAGCCGCCGCAAATTCGCTCCCCTCACTGAGGTGGAAGTGAATTCGCTGATGTTTACCGCGCTCCAACCTTCGGCACCCCACGTCCTGGTCAATGTGGAGATGGATGACGCGGCCAACATCGGTAACGCCAACTGCGACTGTTCCCTGACCAGGGTCGGATTCACAAAAAAGATCGAGCAGATCTATAGCTATGGCAAACTGACCGGTCAGGGCACCAGTCTGATGGGCGGAGAGATTCTCCATATTCTGGAGTCCAGGTTGCCTGCGCGGTTTGGCGGCTCGCCTACAGACTATCAGTTGGTGGAATGCGAAGGCGCCGGGCAGACGGACATCGAGCTGCGGGTGAACCCGCGACTGAATCTTGCCTCGACCGAGGCCGTCAAGGACTACTTTCTGAGTGAGATCAAGAGACTTTGGACAGGATCGATGACGCGGACTTATTGGATCTCATCCGGCGGTGTGAGAGTGGTTTTCGCGGAACCCTATGTGGGGCGCACCGGGAAGGTGCAGGCGCTGCACTTGTTGGGACCGGGGACAGCGGTCGCAGATGCGGAGAGATCATGACGCGCCGAATCGAATCGTTTGGGTTTCCCGCCATGATGGGAGGCAGCCAGAGCGGCTGATGTTTTCGTGACTACGCGAACAGGTCGGTGACGATCTTGCCCTTCACCAGTTCGCGTGGCTGATTCAAGTGGTTGCGAATCTCCATCTCGGGATCGATTCCGAGGGCGTAGTAGATGGTCGCCAGCAGGTCGTTCGGATGCACCGGCTTCTCTTTCGGGCTCGATGCGGTGGCGTCGGATTCGCCATACTGCATGCCGCGCGCGATACCCGCGCCGGCGATGACGGCGCTGTAGCAATACGGCCAGTGGTCGCGTCCGTCAGGGCTGTTTGAATTGCCGCTGGTGGAGACGCCCATGCGCGGGCTACGGCCGAATTCGCCGACTGCGACTACCATCGTCTCCTTCAACATGCCGCGCTGGTCCATGTCTTCAAGCAGCGCCGAGAGCGAACGGTCCAACTTCGGGCAATGCAAATTCTTGAGTGGTCCGAAATTGGCCGCGTGGGTGTCCCAGGCCGTCTTTTCCGGGTCGCCATTGGCCACCGACGGCCAATTCACCTGCACGAACCGCGTACCCGCTTCGATCAGCCGGCGAGCCATCAGCGTGCTCTGTCCAAAGGTATGCATGCCATAGCGCTCGCGCATTTTGTCGGACTCTTTAGTCAGGTCCATTGCGTCGCGCGCCTTGCCGCTGAGCACAAGGTCATACGCCTTGCCGTAGTACTCATCGACGGCGGACGAGTTGAGCGCCTTTTCCAACTCCGGCATCGAACCGTTGATCCCCTTGAGCAGTTCGAAGCGGTCCTTCAAGCGCTCAGCGGGAATGTCCTTGCGCAGCGCGAGGTCTTCGATGGTCACTTTCTGCGCCGGGTCCTGATAGAGACGATAGGGATCGTAGGCCTTGCCGAGGAATCCCGCGGCGCCTCCCTTGCCAATGATGCCCGACTCCTGCAACGGGCGCGGCAGTTCGACGAACGGCAGCATGGCGTCGGTGAGCGGTTTCAGCTTGCTCACGTGACTGCCCGCGGTGGGGAAGTCGGCGCCGTTGGGCGGTTCGAGCTGGCCCGACGGCGACACCTTGTCCGGCGGATACCCGGTAAGCATCTGGTAGATCGCCGCGGTGTGGTTGAACAGTCCGTTGGGCGTATAGCTCATCGAGCGGATGAGCGTGGCCTTGTCCAACGTGTTCGCCATCATCGGCATGTGCTCGCCGATCCACGTGCCGGGTATCTTCGTCTTGATCGGCTTGAAGGTGCCGCGGATGTTCTCCGGGGCATCGGGCTTGGGGTCCCAAATATCGATGTGGCTGGGACCGCCCTGCAGGAAGATCATGATGACGTTCTTGGCGTTGCCGAAACCGCGCGCACCGGCGTACTTCTCGGCCACTTTGTTCGCGAGCGCCGCCTTCTGCGAAAGGAAGAAACCCGGCAGATGAAGCCCCGCCAGGCCAAGCGAACCGATACGCATCAACTCGCGCCGCGTGGGTCCCTCACAGGTACGTCCGGCACGTCCAGGAATGTTCAACATGGCTTCTGCTCCTTCACTCTCTCGGCTACTAATAAATGTAGAGGAATCCTTTGCTGTTGAGAAGGGCCCACAGCAGGTCCTGAGCGCGAGTGGCGCGCGAGCCGCCCGCAAGATACTTCACTGCCCGCTCGCTTTCGACTTTGGCCGGAAAGCGCGTGAGGGTGGCGAGATACAGATCCTCGATGATCGCCGCGTCAGTTCTTCCAGCGAGCACATTCCTCGTGATGCGCCCCTTCGGATCGGCCACGGCGTCGGAAATCGTCTTGCCGTTTACCAGATTCAACGCCTGCGGCAGGCTGAAATCGCTGCGCCGCTCGCACTCGCACACCGACTCGCGCGACGGCCTTCCGAACAGGTCGAGGAATCCATCGGCGCCCACGTGCGGATCGGGCAACTGCGAGGCGTTCGTGTCTTCGGGAACCTCGGGGAATTTCGGCCTCGCACCGGCGGCCTGTTCGACAGCGTCCATCAGCGCCTCGGCAGGCATGCGCCGCGGCATGGCGTGCGAAAAGTTGTCGGCATCGCCCGCGTTCCATTCGTTGGTCAGGAATGACGCCTGGTAAGTGCGCGACTTCACGATTGTGCGCATCAGGTGTTGAAGGTCGAAATTGTGGTCCAGTAGATCTTTCGTCAGTGCATCGAGCAGCGCCGGATTTACGGGCGGATTCGATGCCCGGATGTCGTCCACGGGATCGATGATCCCGCGTCCGAGGAAATAACTCCAGATGCGATTGGCCATCGCCTTGGCGAAGAACGGATTCTCCTTCGACACGAGCCATTCGGCCAGCGCGTCGCGGCGGCGCTCGTCGCTGGGAATCTTCACCGGCGCCGTCGAGGCGATCAGGAACTGTGGCGGCATCACCCGGCTATCTTTCGGGTGCTTCATTTCGTAGTCGGCGCGCTGATCGTAGATGATCTCCTCGCCCACCTCGTAGCCAGGGCGCAGGCCCACGGCGGAGAAGAACGCCGCCATCTGGTAATACTGATTCTGCGTCCAGCGCTCGAAGGGATGATCGTGGCACTGTGCGCATACCATGCGAACGCCGAGGAAAACCTGGGTGGTCTTTTCCATCGTCGGCTTGGCGTCTCGTGTGGCACGGAAGTAGTTGCCGGCTGGATCGTCATAGCTCGAACCGCGCGCGGTCAACATTTCGCGCACCATCTTGTCGTACGGCTTGTTCGCGGCTACGCTCTCGCGAATCCACTCGCGGAAACCGTAGGTGCCCTTCTCGCCCAGGAACTTGCGCGAGGACTGCAGGAGGTCGCCCCACTTCACCGTCCAGTGGTCGACGAAATCGGGGCTTCCGATGAGCTTGTCGATCTTGCGGTCGCGCTTCAGTTTGGAAGGCGCCGGGTCAGTGAGAAACGCGCGCGTCTCTTCAGCCGTGGGCAACTGGCCGGTGAGGTCGAGCGAGACACGCCGAAGGAATTCGGCATCGGTGGCCAGCGGCGACGGCTCGATATGAAGCTTGCGCAGCTTTGTGTCGATGTGCTGGTCGATGTAGTTATGCTGCGCGACGGGCTTCCACACGAAGCCGGGCTTGGGGTTCATCACGGTCAGCGGTATGGTGGCCAACTTGCCTTGATAACGAACCAGCAGCGTCGCTTCGCCAATGCGCTCGCCGCTTACCTTCGCGGCCGTGGGATCGACAACGGCGAGATTGGTTACGTTCGATTCGATGGTCGCTTCCTTGGTCACGTCGCGCATCTGTCCATCGGCGAATTTCGCGCGGACCTTGATCTGCGCACTTTCCCCCGGCTTCGGCATACGCACTTCGGTGGGCTCAACTTCGAGCGCGGCAACGGCGTCCTTCGCGGCATCGCCATAGGGAACGCCCTGCGCGATCCAACTTTCGATGATCTTGTAGTAAGCCGAATCCTTCTCGAAGCGCAGACCGCCGCCATGGGGTACCTGTTGCGCGGGCTTAGCCAGCATCAGGCTGCGCGCCGGTTCGGCGCGATTGAACCGGCGGCCGGAGAGATCGTAGAGTAAGGCTTCGTAGTCGAACTGCGGATCGTACCCGCGCAGCGACAGCTTGAATCCGTTCTTGCCTTTCGCCGCGCCGTGGCAAGGACCCGACGTGCAGCCCACCTTGTTCAAAATGGGCGCGACATCGCGCAGAAACGTGACGGGTTCGGCGGCGCTTGTGATTGCTACGACACTAAGGCCGAGCAGCAGTGGTCGCATTCGCGGTCTTCTCCTCCGAATCATGTACGGGTACGGTCAATGGCTGTAGCGGCGAGTAGATGTCCTCCTGCACGCCATCGACCATCATCCGGCCGCTAATTCCGATGTTATAAACGGCGGGCAGTGTGTTCTTCGTGGTGGTCACCAGGAACGTGCCGCTCTTGGGGTCCTTCTTATCGACGGCCATCTCGATCACGCGCAGGTCGATCAGGTTGGGGAGATCGACACCGACGGTCTCGGGCACGCGTTGCATGGCGTTACGAGTGTGATACTGCCAGCGGTAGCGGTATTCAAACCCGGCTTCCTT
>DASRHX010000921.1:0-3657 GCA_035650295.1 Bryobacteraceae bacterium
CAAGGCCGATGCTGAGTATTTCATGCAGTGGATCGACAGGACGTTGGAGCGGGCGATGAAACTCTCTTTCAACAATGCCGGTGAACGGGAACAGACGGAAGCGCTTTATAAGGAAGCGCGTACCAGGATGATGCAGCGCGCGGCGGAGGCAGGGCAATGATGCCATTTCTATTGTTGTTCCTCCAGCAGCCGACGGCGCAGGATATGCCGCAGGAGATGATCTGGATGGATCGCGCGGGGAAGATCATGGGTCGCGTCGGCGCAGTTCAGAATGCGATCTTCTTTCCCGAGATCTCACCGGATGGAAAATCGATTGCCGTTTCGGCGCGCGACGGCGAAGTGAATGACCGCGATGTGTGGATCCACGATACGATCGGCGGCGCGAAGCGGGTCCACGCGCCAGCGAAGGGCAATGACAATTTCCCGATTTGGACTCCGGGCGGGAAGGATCTGATTTGGAACAGCAGCCGGACCGGCGAGTATGAACTGTTCCGGGGCGATTCGCTGCTGCTGAAACAACCGGCGAGCCAGTATCCGCGGAGCATTTCTCCCGATGGGAAATGGCTGCTGTACACCCAGGCCGACAAGAAGCGGGATCTGTACTTGCTGAACCTCGACGGCGACCCCAAGCCGAAGCCCGTGTTTCCGGACGCTCGGTATTGGACGGAGTGTGGCCGGTTCTCGCCGGACGGCCGTTACTTCGCGTTCGTGTCGAACGAGGTAGGTCCATTCGAAGTCTACGTCGCGAGTGTCGCGGATCCGGCGAAGCGGTGGAAGGTGTCGCGCGAACTGGCGAATGGATGGAGTGGCGGCGGGGGCGGGCCACGATGGCGCGCCGATGGCAAGGAACTGTTCTACATGATGGGCGACGCAATGATATCGGTGGAAGTATCGACGGAAGGCGAGTTTAAAGCAGGGGCGGCGAAGCGTCTCTTCGCGGCGCAGGGGATGATGGGCAACTTCCCCGATGAAAGTCCGTGGGTGGCGAAGTACGACGTGACGGGCGACGGCCAGAAGTTCGTGTTTGTCAGGAAGGCGGCACAGTAGGCCTTGCAGAACCTCCGCATCGCCATTCTCGCCGCGTTTCCGGCATTTCTCGCGGCACAGCCCTACGACGTGGTTGTCCACGGCGGCCGTGTCCTCGATCCGGAATCGGGCCTGGATGGGATTCGTAGTGTCGCAATCACCGGCAGGAAGATCGCTGCCATTTCCGAGGGGAGGCTGCGCGGCAAGATCGAAATTGACGCCGCCGGACTCGTGGTCTCACCCGGATTTATCGATCTCCATTCCCACGGTCAAACGCCCGAGAACTACCACTTAAAAGCCATGGACGGCGTCACTACCGCGCTCGAACTCGAGATCGGCGTCTCTCCCGTCGGCGAGTGGTATGCGTTGCGCGCGGGGAAATCGCTGATTCACTATGGCGCCAGTTCGGGGCACTTGCCGGCGCGCATGGCGGTGATGAAGGATACTGGCGTGCTGGTGCCGCGCGACACCGCGATGAATCGCCTGGCTTCCGCGGACGAGCAGAAGGCCATACTGGCCGCCGTGGAAAAGGGACTCGATGAAGGCGCGCTCGGCATGGGCCTCGGACTGACCTACACTCCCACGGCCACCGCCACCGAGGTTCTCGACCTCTTCTATCTCATGGGCAAGTGGAAGCGCCCCGTGTTCGTTCACGTCCGCAGCACTGCCATCACCTCGCCCGGGATCATCGAGTCTCTCCAGGAGATGATCGCGGATGCCGCCATTTCCGGCGCGCCGCTCCACATCGTCCATATCAACAGCAGTGCGCTGCGGCGAACCGCCGAGGCGCTTCGCATGATCGAATCGGCGCGGGCGCGCGGGCTTGATATCACCACCGAGGCCTACCCGTATATCGCGGGTGCGACCGCGCTCGAGTCCGCTCAATTCGAACCCGGCTGGCAGGAGCGCAAGGGCCTGACGTACTCCGATCTCATGTGGGCCGCGACTGGCGAACGGCTCACCGCCGAATCCTTCGCGCACTACCGCAAGCAAGGCGGCCTCGTGATTCTGTTCTCGAACACCGAGGAGATGGTCCACAAGGCGGTGTTGCATCCTCTCTCGATGATCGCCAGCGACGGAATCATGGAGAACGGGAAGGGCCATCCGCGCGCGGCCGGCACCTACGCGCTGATTCTAGGCCGCTATGTACGCGAAGAAAAATCGCTCTCCCTGATGGACGCGATTCGTAAGTGCTCGCTTATGCCTGCCCAGCGCCTGGAGGCCATGAGCCCACAGATGCGCCAGAAGGGGCGCCTCAAGCCGGGCGCTGACGCCGATATCGCGGTCTTCGATCCGGCTCGTGTGATCGACCGGTCTACGTACCAGCAGCCGGCGCAATACTCCGAAGGGTTCCGGTACGTGCTGGTGGAGGGCACGATGGTGGTCCGGAACGGTAAATTGCAGGAAGGCGTCCTGCCGGGGCAAGGCATTCGAGCCAGATAGGTTAGAGTGGAAAGTTCTTGAACCAGATCCTGCGTGCGTTCTCTCCCAGGATCAATTTACGCTCGTTGCCCTTCAGCGGGAGAGCTTCGGTAAAGATCTTCAGGTGCTCGGCGTATGTGATCTTTGGCGTCCAGGTCTCGTTCGGATAACAACTGGCCCAGACACAGCGCTCGGCGCCGTACGCGCGGATCACCTGCATCGCCGCGTCGTGCAGGTCTTCGCAAGGGTAGGATTGCTGCGTGCCGGTTCCGATGAAGTCCACCTTGGCGTAGAGGTTTTTGAAACGAGAGAGATCGAGCACGGCCTTAAGATTGCGCTGGAGATTCGGACCGGGCTTCAAATCCATGCAGTGGCAAAAGCCGTAAGTCAGCGACGGAAATGCCGACATCATCTTCGACGCGCTTTCGACCATCGCATGTTGCATGAGAAACGCATCGATGGAAATGCCCTCATCCACGGCCACCTTCCAGAGAGCGCGGACGCTGGGGTCGTCGAAAGACTTTGCTTTGGGAGACGGGATACTGCGCAGCGACTTGACGCCGTACTTGCGCACGAACTGCCGTAGCAGACCGGCACTGCGAGGATCGTCGGGGTCGAGCGTGCACACGCCGCACGCCCAATCACGATGCTCGACCGTGGCGTCGCAAAGATAGCTGTTGTCGTAGCCGTAGAAACTCACCGTCTGAATCATACGCACCGCCGACACGCCAATCGCTCGACTCAAATGATGCAGATGCTCCGCCGATCCGACCCACTTGGGAGGCCGCAACGGGTTCTCCTTAGGCGGATAGCGCTTTTCGTCGAACGAAGTAACGTGTGCGTGGCAATCGATGACCAGCATGTAGACAACTATAATGGCACTCAATGATTCGTTGTTCCGTTCTCCTGCTATTGGCAATTCTGGCTCAGGCGCAGATGAAACGTGCCGGCTTTGCATCGGGTTACATGTACAGCTACTACGTGCCACAATCAGCGAGCACACCGTGGAGGCCCGCCTGGTCGCCCGACGGCAAAGAGATCGCGTTTGGCATGTCGGGATCGTTGTGGAAGATCAAGCCGGGCGACACGACCGCCTATGAGTTGACATCGGGCACGACGTACGACTCTTCTCCGGCGTGGTCTCCCGATGGAAGATTCATCGTCTATACCGGCGAAGACTCGAAGGGCGTGAACTTGATGCTGCTGAAC
>DASRHX010000922.1:0-10707 GCA_035650295.1 Bryobacteraceae bacterium
TGAGCGTGGCGAAAATGCGTCCGCCAACACGGAAATCGACGGCGCCCATGTGCGAGCCTTCTTCTGCGCCTTCGAGGCTGAGGGCCATGCGCTTGAAGTCGGCGGGGGTCATCGGAACTACCGCTTCATCGTTTCCAGCACTTCGCCGGTCTCTTGCTCGATTTTGGCGTGCAGGCTGTTGCCGTGGGCGTCCATAGTGACGATGGCCATGAAGCCCTTCACGCGCAGATTCCACATCGCCTCGGGAATGCCGAATTCCATGAGGTGGACCCCGAGGACCTTCTCCACAGTTCGGGCATAGAACTGAGCCGCCCCGCCGATGCCGTTGAGGTAGACCGCGCCGTGTTCCTTGAGCGCGGCGAGCGTCTTCGCGCCCATTCCGCCTTTGCCGATGACGACTCGCACACCGTATTCGCCGATGACATGGGCCTGGTAAGGCTCCTCGCGAATGGACGTGGTCGGCCCGCCGGCTTTCATCACCCACTCCTCGCCCTGCTTCAGCATCACGGGGCCGCAGTGATACAGCACGCTGCCGCGCATGTCGACAGGCGGCTTGTTCTTCATGAGGTACGCGTGGACCTGATCGCGGCCGGTGAACATCTCGCCGTTGATGATGACGACGTCGCCAACCTTGAGCGCGCGAATCTGCTCTTCGCCGACTGGCGGCGTCAGAATGATTTCGCGGCCGGTGAGGGGGAAGCCTTCGTTCTCCGCCA
Source organism: Bryobacteraceae bacterium (assembly GCA_035650295.1). Lineage (GTDB taxonomy): Bacteria > Acidobacteriota > Terriglobia > Bryobacterales > Bryobacteraceae > JAFLBB01. The sequence continues at coordinate 717 of DASRHX010000922.1, forward strand.
TACGCTGGACGGGCCGCGAAGGATCACGATAGAGCCACTGCGTGATCGCCCCGGTTTGCGCGTCCAGGCGCACGCCCAGGCGCCGGAAAGCCCAGCAGTCGTAGGCGACACTGACGAAGAAACTGGCGGGCAGGCGGTTCGCGGCGGCGACTTTGCAGCCGATCAACGATGCCTGGCCGCCAAAGCCCATGGGGCCGACGCCGAGCTTATTTGCCTCCTCCATAATTTCGGCCTCTAGCTTGGCGAGCACGGGGTTGGGGTTCGTGTCGTCCAAGGTTCGGAAGAGTTGTTCCTTAGCGACGTAGTAACCGTGGGCGCGGTCGCTGCCGATGCACACACCGACGGCCCCCGGCGCACAGCCCTGGCCTTGCGCCTGCCACACGGCGTGCAGGATGCACTTGCGGACGCCTTCCAGGTTACGGTCGGCGCGGCCAAGGTGGTCGAGTGTGCAAGGCACGGAGTACTGAATGTTCTTGTTTTCGCAGCCGCCGCCTTTCAGGATGAGTTTCACTTCTATCTCGTCCTGCTCCCACTGCTCGAAGTGGATAACGGGAGTTTCCGGTCCCAAATTGTCACCCGAGTTTTCGCCGGTGAGCGAGTCGACCGAATTGGGCCGCAGCTTGCCGCGCCGCGTAGCTTCGGCGACCGCCTGGCGAATGGCCTCCTTCAGGTGGATCTGGTTGACGCCGACGGGAGTGTGAATAACGAAGGTCGGCATGCCCGTGTCCTGGCAAATGGGGCTCTCGTCGTCGTTCGCCATGTCGATGTTCGAAGCGATGACGCTCAGCGCCTGAGCGGCCTGCGTGCCCATGGGCTCGGAGGCTGTGACGTCACTCATGGCGGCGCGCACGTCGGGCGGCAAATTAGTGGAAGTCTGCGTGATCAGTTCGAGAAGGCTATTAGCGAGAAATTGCATGAATCGATACCAGACTCATGGTATCTTGACGCGCACCGTGGCCGTCAGGCCGGCTTTGATCGCCGGGTCGGGGGCATCGAAGTTGACGGTGACCTTTCCATCCTTGATTTCGACCAATTCGCCGTCGATCGGCGACAGCGGCAATTCTGCGACGAGCACGGCCGCGGGCAGCGGAGCGCGGAGTTTGGCGACAACCGGCGGCTCCGGTTCAATGGTGACCTTCAACCTGAGCGGGTTTGTAGAGATCTGGAACAGGTCTTCCATGCCCGCGTCGACCGCGTCGCCCACCTTGACGCGGCTGGCTATCAATACGCCATCCGCCGGCGAGTGCACTTCGGCCGCCGACAAATCGTTTTGCGCCCCTTCGAGCGCCTTCTCACGCTCTTCGAGAGTTTTACGCGCGGCTTCCAGATCCGAAGTCTGATCTTTGATACGCTCCTCAGCACGGCGCGCGAGCTCGCGGAGGCCTTCGTATTCAGCGCGGGCGCTGTCGGCGTCCTTTTGGGCCTTCTCGAAGGTGAGCCGGGGGGTCGCCCCTTCCCGATAAAGCATCTGCTGACGCGTGGCCATCTTGCTCAAGCGGTCGTACTCGCCCTGCGCGCGCGAAGTATCGGCCGCGGCGCGCGAGACTTCCAAACGCGAAGCGAGCAGGCTGCTTTCGAGGTTGGTGACTTTGGATTGAGCAGCCTCCAACTGCTCCTGCGCGGCGGCTCGGATGCCCGCCAGTCCTTCATTGTGGATGCGGCCAAGAAGTTGTCCTTCGAACACCTCCTGGCCAGGCTCGACTTCAAGCGCCTCCATGGTGCCTTCGACGGGAGACGGAACGAGCAGCATTTCGCGCGGACTGATGAGCCCCGTGTAGCTTACCTCGGCTCCCGGGGCAAGAACCAACGCCGGCGGTGGCGCTACTTTCTTCGGTTCGGGCTTCTTGGCGTCGCGGCGGAGGAGCGTGAAGCCGCCGAGGGCCATCCCCAGCAGCACGAGGCCCGCGATGCCTGCGACCCACTTGGCTTGGTACTGTCCAATCAGCAAAACTCATCATATCGAGACGGCCGCGCTGCCCGCCGATGCTACGCTAACTGCCATGAAGCCTCCTTCGGCCTGGGCCGCGGGTCCTCTCTATCTGCGCATTGGGAACATCACATTTGGCGGAGGCGATCCGACGATGGCCGCGCTGCAGCGTGAACTGGTCGATAAGCGCGGCTGGTTGACGGCCGAGCAGCACGGGCTGGCGTACGGCCTGGCGCGCGTAACGCCGGGCACGAACATACTCGCCTATTGCGCGGCGACGGGGTGGATGATCGCGGGCTGGCTCGGATCGTTGCTGGCGGTGAGCGGAGTCGTCGTTCCATCGGCGCTTCTCGCGATCTGGATGTGCAGCGCGTACGAGACCTATGGCGCGCATCTGTCGTTTCGCGCGGCGATGAGCGGCGTGGTGGCGGCGGCCGTCGGGATGATGGCGTCGAGCGGCGTGTCGATCATTCGGGCACGCGCGAGAGGACGCTGGCTTTTGCCGGGACTGTTGTTCGTAGCCGCTTCGATCGCGGCCATGCGGTTGGGCCTTCTCTCGCCGTTAAAAATTCTGTTGCTTGCCGGCGTGCTCGGCGCCTTTTACGGAGACGCGCCGGTGGACAAGGTGGCGACATGAATCCGTTGTTGATCTATCTATTACTCGTGAAGGCGACGCTAACTTCGTTCAGCGGGATGGGTTCGCTACCGATTGTGCGCGAGGAGTTCGTCGTACAGCGCCATCTGATCACGGACCGGCAACTTTCCACGGCCGTTGCGGTGGGCCGCGCCGGACCGGGTCCGCATGGGCTGTACATGGTAGCCATAGGCTACTTCATCGCCGGAATACCGGGAGCGGCGGCCGGATGCGCGGCGCTGATGACGCCCGCGTTTCTCATCGTGCCGTTGCTGTTGTATCTGGGACGTTACCGGGAGAATCAACACGTGCGCGGGGCGATTCGTGCGATAACCATTGCCGCCGGCTCGCTTGTGCTATCCGCGGTTGTGCCGCTGGCGCAGGACGCCTGGGCGGGACCATTGCCCATCGCCGTATCGTTGTTAAGCTTCGCGGCGCTGATGTTTACGAAGTTGGATACGTTCTGGATCGTCGCATTCGGCGCGCTGGCAGGCATCGCGCCGCTGTGGATTGGCTAGCGGAACATGAGGAGCGCGCTGGCGGCGGTCAGGAGGAGCACCAGAAATTCGAATGCGCCGGAGGAGATGCGCCCGAGGGCCCAGCGTCCGCCGAGGGCTCCGCACAAGATAGCGGGCGCGAGCAGGGCGTCGACAGTCAGCGAGGTCTTGCTGAACAGGCCGTGCCAGGCGTAGATGGGCACCTTCGTGAGATTCACGACGAAGAAAAACCATGCGCCGGTGGCGACGAATTCTTCCTTGGTGAGTTTCTTCGTCAACAAATACAGGCTCATGGCGGGGCCGGCGGCGTTAGCGACAGTGGTGGAGAATCCGGCAACAATTCCATAAGGAGCGCCGTGATTGGCCAAAGTGAAGGCATCAGGATGCCGTTTGCGCCAGAGGTAGACGGCAAGCATCACGAGAACAATCACACCGATGAGCGGCCTGATCTTACCTTCAGGCAACGACAGCGTCATGGCGCCGGCAGCCATACCGATCAGCACGGACGGGATCAAGGAGAAGAGCCGGTTCGCGGCGGCATGGCGCCGGTAGTAGAAAACCGCGAACAGGTCAGCGAAGCAGAGTACGGGGAGAAGCCATCCGGCCGACTTACGCGCGTCGCCGACGACTAGGACCATCATCGGCACGACGAGAATTCCCAGGCCGGGCACGCCGGTCTTCGCAACACCAACGAAGAAGGCGCACGTGGCTGCGAGCGCCCATTGCCACCATTCCAGTTCCGGCATGATTCGGGGAAGGCATCCACGATACCACGCCGTGCACGGCCTACCTGCGGAGAAACGGCATCAGGAGCAGATGCAGCGGACGCGCGGAGTCTCGTGGGCTCACCTCGTCGAGCCCGGTGACGACCGGCCCCGGCCTCACTCGGAACGTGCCGGCCAACCTGTCCCAGAAGGAGAAGAAGACGCCAAAGTTGGTGTCATGGTCCGCGGCGTCGGCGGCGTGATGGACGCGGTGTAAATCGGGGGTGATGAGGAACTGGGCGATCCACCGTTCCCAACGCGGTGGAAACGAAGCGTTGGCGTGGGTAAGGAACCCGCTTGCCGAGCGGAGGGCCTCGAACAACAACACGGCAACGGCGGGAGGCGCGAGAACCCAGGCAAGTCCGGCCTGGCTCCCAATGGTCACCACCGCCTCGAAAGGATGGAAGCGGAGCTGGGTGGTCAGATCGAAGCCGGCGTCAGAATGATGCACCCTGTGGAGGCGCCATAGCAAAGGGACACGGTGCAGGAGCCGGTGCACGAAGAACGAGAGCAGGTCCGCCGCCAGCATCCATAGCACGAACGACGCCCATGCGGGGAGCCATGGCGTGCCCGCCAAACCCCAGCCCCGGCTACCGGCGGCTTCCGCCGTGGCCACCACGCCCAAGCGCGCCATCAAAACGACGGTGAACATCGTGGCGAGGTAGATCACGCCGTTCGCAGACCAGCGCCGCCACCGCCCCACGGGCGGCTCTTGGAGGGGCGCCGCCACTTCCCACACGCCGACGGCGAAGAAGGCCAAAACATAAGCGCCCCGTTGAATCAATGCCTGATCGTGTAGCCAGGTCAGATCCATCCGGGGCGCTCAATGCCAGCCTTAGGCTGCGGTGAACTACTTCTTGTTCTTGCGGTTGCGGCGGGCGGCGAGTATGCCAAATGCGGCCAAGCCTCCGCCCATCAACAGAATCGTCGACGGTTCCGGAACGACTCCGGGAGTATCTCCAGCCAACATCGGAATCGCGAAAATGCCCAGTGAGATCAAAACACGAATCATGAAAGCTGCTCCTTCTGGTCTGGTGGTGCTACTTTCGGCGTTTGCGGCTGGCGATGAAGCCAAGCGCGGCCAAGCCTCCACCCATCAACAGAATTGTCGACGGTTCCGGGACAGGAGTGACGCCAGCAAGCATGGGAACGGCGGAGACGCAGAGTACAAACAGAACGCGAATCATGCTATTTCCTCCTCTTGCGGCTGGCGAAGAAGCCAAGCGCGGCCAATCCTCCGCCCATCAACAAAATCGTCGACGGTTCGGGAACGGGCGATGCCCCCCCTGCCAGCATGGGAAACGCGGAGACGCCCAAGGCAATCAATGCACGAATCATGTAATCGTTCCTCCTAGAAAACGAGAGATCTAGCTGAAACTAGCAGCAACCTGCGACGAGGTCAACGAAAAAGTATACATTTGCTTACATTTACGGATTATGAGGTAGCGTGCTGGTACCATAACTTTCCTGGTGTTAGCCTGGGATCGCATGCCCCGCGAGCTTCTCCGCCACACGTTGGCCACGTTGGCTTACCGCAGCCAGAAGGCACTTCGCGACGCACCAGCCGGGTTCGCCCAGTTCAAAGTATCACCGGCGACGCGGACGCCCTTGGAAATCGTCGCCCACATGGCAGACTTGCTCGATTGGGCACGCTCCTATTCGCAGGGCAAAGGCGTTTGGGCCCCGGTCGCACCCACTACTTGGGAAGAGACGACGGCACGCTACACCCAAGCGCTCCAGGCATTCGACGCGGCCATCGCGTCCGGCGCAACGCTTGGCGCAAGCGAAGAGCGACTATTGCAAGGACCGATTGCCGACGCCCTCACTCACACCGGGCAATTGACGATGCTTCGGGGGGCTTTCGGCTCGCCGGTCAAGGGAGAGAATTACTTCGTGGCGCGAATCGAGGCGGGGGTGTTGGGTCCCAGCCAGGCTGCGCCGGCGCGCGAATTCGACTAGGCGGGAAGAGCCTACATGCTACAATCCGTCACGGTGCAAGCAGCCGCTGGCAAGCAGGAATACACCAGAAAAGAGGCTCTTCGCGTCGTCGGGCTCGGAGAGCGGCAAGTGCGGGTTTGGGAGAAGAAGGGGCTGCTCGATCACTCGGCCGTCTACTCCTTTACCCAGCTCATTGCCCTTCGCGCGCTAGCGCGGCTGAAGGCGCAACGCGTCTCCACCGCACGCATCGAAAAGACGCTCGCCGCCATCCGGCGCAAGTTGAGCGAGGTGAAAGACCCGCTGAGCGAGCTTGGCTTGCAGGCGGAGGGAAAACGCATCCGCGTGCAGCACGGCAGCATTCGCATGGACGGCGAATCCGGGCAACTGCTGTTGGATTTCGCCGAGGAGCAAGTGCGGCGGCTGGTGAGCTTTCCGCCCGAACCGAGGGAGAAACAGCGGGACGAAGCGGCTCAACGCAAGCGGCGCGAGGCTGAGCATTGGTTCCAGCGGGGCCTCGAAATCGAGCAGGCAGGCTCGTCGATCGAGCAGGCCATGGACGCTTATAAGGTAGCGATTGCGCTCGACCCGGAATTGACAGCGGCGATGGTAAACCTGGGCACGCTGTACTTCACGACGCGGCAACTGGATCGCGCCGAGAAGCACTACCGGCGCGCACTCGAGGTGAACCCGAAATATGCACTGGCGTTATTCAACCTGGGCAATCTATTCGATGAGCGGGGCGATCGCTCCCAGGCGCAGGGCTATTACTTACAAGCGATCAAGAACGACCCAAACTATTCCGACGCTCACTATAATCTGGCGCTGCTGTATCAGGCGATCGGACAGAATATGAAAGCGGTGCGCCACTGGCGTACTTACCTGCAGTTGGATCCCTCGACACAGTGGGCCGATATCGCGCGGCGAGAGCTGCAGAGATTGTATGCGCAGTCGATCGTAAAAGGAGCGAAGGAGTAAGGGGAGGCTAGCGCTCCAACTCTCGCTCTGCACGCTCTTGCTCGTTGACACGCGTCCACAAATCGATCGCTTCCTCGGCGGCCGTTTTGACGCGTTCGACATCTTTGCGCGAGTCAAGGGCATCGGGCATGGCCATCAGGGCGAGTTCCGCGTAGCCGATGACCTCGGTAAGCCGGTCTTCGAGCGCTTCCATCGTGCCGCCGAACAGGGGCGTGGTCACGCGGGCAGGCTTGTGCGACGAGACCAAGTCGCCGTCGTCGAAGGAGAGGTCGGCGGCACCGGACGCGGCGGCCGCCATCGACATGACTACGGGTTCAGCCGCGGCGACGACGTTCTTCACTTGGCCGTTGGCGTCGAGCAGCACTTCGCGTTGCCAGCGCAGGAGTAGTTCGGGCTGCGTTCGTGGCCGCCAGCTCTCCTCCACTTGTTGCCGTCCCTTTTGGTGTTTCAGGTCTTCCCAACGGTCTTCGGCGTCGCGGCGGTCTCCCTCGTTGAGGAATATATCCCAATAGGGACTGCCCAGAACCTCGCCCGCGCTGTATTCGAGCAACTCCTCGGCGGCACGGTTGAAGCGAATGATATGCCCATCGCGATTGAGCACCATCAGCGGCGTCGGCGCCGCGCGCAACAGATCGCCGAAATAGTCCCGTTCTTCGCGGAGGGTCTGGAGATCGACAAGCTTCGGGCCGGTCACGCGTTCGGACGCCTCAACGATCTGCTCGCGGAGCAGCAGCAGCGTACGCGCCCCGGCGCGTACCACCTGAAATGTCGCCTCGAATGTTGTGCCATTACGGCGCCGCGCGGTCTGGCTGAGCTTTCCACCGTTGTTGGTAAGCGAAAACTGTTCACCCTTGCCGCCGCTGGGTGGGAACATCGCTGTCGCCGAAACACCTTCCAACTCACGCGGCTTGTATCCCAACATGCGCTCTGCCGCCGAGTTCGCCCAACGCACGCGCAAACCTTCGTCGAAGGCGAGCACGGCTTCGGGAAAGCGTTGGAACGCTTCCTCCATCCAGGGCGCGGCGGTGACGATCGGCGGGGCTGCCGACTCAGCCGCAATCTCGCGCCATTCCTCGTATCCGAGGTAGGCGAGCGGGAACAGCATGGCCGCAAGGGCCACCAGCAGGATGACGATCAATTGCCGCCGCTGCGCTTCAAACGCTTCATAGGGAGGATTTTGAATACGCGCTACGCGCTGGCTGATCTCGCCCAATACGACGGCGGCGGCCACGCGCATCTCCAATTCAGTGGATTCGCGCGTGCGTTCGTTGCCGCCTTTGCGCGCCAGTTCCACAACCTTCGACAGCATGGCGACCCATCGGGCGGTTTCTTCGCCTTCTTTCCTCAAGTCAGCAACGGAGGCTTCGAAGACGCCGCGCATTTTGAGAATTCGCTCTTCGCGGGCTTCGGCGCCTTCACGAAATTCGGCGTGCCGGACCTGATCCTCCATGTTTTCGCGAAGCATCTGCTCGACGTTCTGCAAGGTGACGAGCGTGCCGGCCTGCCCTTTTCCTCCGTAGGGCGCGCGCAGTTGAAACAGGAGCAAATACAGCGCCCACAGGGGGAAGCAGACGCAGAGGAAGAGGGCGGCCCTTCGCAGCAAGCGAAGCATCGGGGAGCTCGGGTTGGAAGCCGGGTAGGACATCTCTCCTCCTTGCATCTTCACGTCTGGCGGGGCCAAGCCGCATGAGCCACTAGTACCGATTCCGGTTCTACTGGTACTATCCTGCCTTCGTCTTTTCGTCCGCTTCGATTCGTCATAATGTAGTGGTTATTCTGCAAGCAGCCCCTACTGTCACCAGCCGCACCGGCCGCGTCCTGCGCGATGCCTTTCTCTCCGGCCGCCCACTTGTCTACATTCGAACCTCCGAAGAGGAGCGTGTCGCGCGCATCCTGGCCGAAGTAGGGGTAGGACTACTCGACCAACCGACGGCGGTTTGGTCCTGGAGCATGACCGATGGCCTGCGCCATGGCAGCAAGCCGGCGCAACCCGGCACAGAGACGCCCGCGGCCGTGCTCGATTTTATCGCCTCGCACCCGAATCCGGGAATCTTCCAGCTTAAGGATTTCCACGAGCCGATGCGCGACTCGGCCGCAATACGCCGGCGGCTGCGCGATCTCTACGAGATTTGCCGCGACCAGAACAAGTTCATGGTAATCAGCTCGCCGGTGCGTTTGGTGCCGGTGGAGGTGGAGCGTTCGGTGCTCTACATCGATCTGCGTCCGCCCGATCTAAGCGAATTGGTTTCGTTCCTGCGCGACGAGACGAGCGCGCTGCCCGCGGGGCGCCGGCCAAGTGAAGATCTGCTGAGCACGCTTGCGCCGGCCTTGCAAGGGCTGACACTCGACGAAGCGCGCTATGCGTTGCGGCGGGCGCTTGCCGCGACGGGGACATTGGGCCCGGAATCGCTGCCGATGCTGCTTGAAGAGAAGCGCATGCTGGTGAATCGCGGCGGCGTACTGGAGTTCATCTCCACGCCAACGACGATGGACATCATCGGCGGGCTGGAAAACCTGAAGAAATGGCTGCTCGAGCGGCGCAAGCTGTTCGATATGCGCGAGTCGCTGAGCCAGGAGATCGTGCCCAAGGGTCTACTGATGATGGGCATTCCGGGTTGCGGCAAGAGCCTGTGCGTGAAAGCGATCTCGTCGCATTTCCAACTGCCGTTGTATCGCATGGACATGGTGGAGGTGTTCTCGGGGCGCTATGGGAGTCCTGAAGTGGCCTTCGCCGACGCCTGCAAAACGATGGAGGACCTGGCGCCGGCGGTGCTGTGGTTCGACGAAATCGAGATGGCGGTGACGAGCACGGAATCGAGCGGCGAGCAGGGACGTATCTTCGCGTTCTTCCTGACATGGATGCAAGAGAAGACGCCGGGCCTGTTCGTGGCGGCGACGGCAAACCGCATCGACCTGCTACCGGCGGAGATGATCCGCAAGGGCCGCTTCGACGAGGTGTTCTTCGTCGACTTGCCGACCGAGGAGGAACGCGTGGAGATCTTCCGCATTCACCTCTCGCGTCGCGGCTACGACCCCGATGCGTTGAACGTTCCGCAGTTGATGGAGTTCACGCAAGGGTGGACGGGGGCCGAGATCGAGCAGTGCGTGGTAAGCGCGATTACGAAGGCAAAGCTGACCGACACGAGCGTGACACAGCAGGACCTGTTGACGCTGTCGGCGCGCTCGGTACCATTGTCGCGGACGATGAAGGAGCAGATCAACCACATTCGAGCATGGGCGTTCGAGCGGGCGATCA
>DASRHX010000923.1:0-3517 GCA_035650295.1 Bryobacteraceae bacterium
CTCGTCGATTTTAACAAATTCCTGAGCGGTGTGCTCTGACCGCAACACCCATGCCGGAATTCCGCCGCTGTGATCATATCGGCTGAAAGTCCAGAACTTGGGAGGTTGGGCTCAATGATCTCGGTACCTCAGGCCTTGGCCAGTGAAATCAAGCTCGCGGCCCCAATGCCGGAGGTCGACTTTGCCCTCGTACTTTCCCGCGTCATTGAATCTGCCAACGCCGATCCGGCACAGTTGCGCAACATCGTTTACGAACTCGCGCGCGTCAAGCTACAAGGAGACGTTTTGCGGAGGGTGAATCCTCTGGAGACCGACCTTATTGCCCGAGCCCTGGAGTCCGCCATCGAGCGCGTCGAGACTGTCCACTCAAAACACGACAACCTCAAAGCGATACAGTCCCTCGACCGACTTACGGACAGCTCCGAAGACAGCGTCAAACCACGGAATCGGGGGCTGGTAATCAACCAGACTTCGCCGATCCTTGATGCCAATCATAGCTGCTCAATCCGTGAGACCGGCACGTGTCGGGCTCCCGGACGGGCATGGCTTTGGCCGGGTGCCGCGCCGTTACTAAGAGCAGCAACGGTCGTTGTTTTCGCCGTTGTGGTATCCGTGGTGATGGATCATCAATTTGATCTTCTTGGAAGCCGCGCCTTGCAATCTGTTGCGCCGGTGGTCCAAAAAATCGAGAGGGTGGGATCGAAGCAGGTTACCCAAACACCTGGACAGGCTTCGGCAGCAACTACACCGCCACCAAAATCCTTCGGATTTCCGCTTCCGAGCGTCTACGGCATTTATGCCGTCAGTGGTGGGCGGCTGCAGGAGTTGGAACCGTTGGTCGGCAGAGTGCCGGACCAAAGAGTTTTCATGTCGACACCGATCAGGACTCCGAGCCGCACTGTGCTTCCAGATGGTCGGGTTGAATTCATCATGTATCGCCGCGATACAGCGAACAACATGCCTGATCGGATCACGGTGCGTGTGATCGCGAAGATTTTACGCGCCATGACCTTCAATACGGCCGGCCAGGCCAGTATGACGAACATGGAAGATTCGTGGACCATCCGCAGTGTGTCATATGACTTCAGAGTTGCCCCTTTGGGCGAAAACTCTGAAATGCTAGTAATTCGGCCTGAGAATGTAGATTTTGTATTTCCAGCTGGTAGATACGCACTCGTAATCAAAGGCCAAGCCTATGACTTCACCGTCGCTGGGCCCATAACAGAAGCTGCTCAATGCCTCGAAAGCGTCAACGCCGCGAATGGCACATTTTATTCCGAATGCGGCCGCCCAAATGAAAAGAAGCGCATGACCAGCGCCGCGCAAAGGCGCGATTAACATTTGTTGGGAATCTCCGCGAACTGTGCGGAACTCGTATTCGAGGGATCGGCTCACGGCGTCTGGACTTCGTCCCTGTACTGGCAGCCCTGGCCGGGTCCGGAGCTTTTTTATGGCGGCGAGGGGAGCAGCGCGGCTCCTAATTTTTGTAATTTGGTCTATTATTCGCACGTGCACTGGCGGCGATGGAGGCAGCGTGACTATTGCCCCGTTGTCGTTCAGCGGCATCGCAGCGCATTTCAAAGGGGTGTTCTATGATGCGCCTCATTCTTGCATTGCTGGTGCTGGCGATATCCAATCTTCCGTCGTATGCCCAAGGCACCATCCTTCACACGGATCGATCTGGCTATACGACAGGCATTGACAGCAATCGCACTGTAAACACCTACACTGATCGGTACGGCAATACGACAGGCTGGATCGGCGGTAAGTACATGAGTACTTATAACGACGGCTATGGCGGGACGAGCGGTACAATCGGTAACAAGCGCATAACCACATACGGAGACGGCTACGGCAACATCACGGGCAACATTGGTAGAGATCAAGTTAATGTCTACACGGGTCGTTCCAGTACTACGGGCACAATCGGCCGACGGCGTCTGAACTGCTTTACTGACCGTCTTCGAACGACAAAATGCTACTAGATTAGCGGCGATGAAGCCGACGATCCGCCGCGGCCGCGATGGCCTCCCACGGGACCGCTCGGTTACTGCCAGCCCATTCCTTTGCGGCGGATGACGACTCAATTAGGTTGCGGCCCGCTAGAGACACCCTCAACTGCACCCGGAGCCTCCGGCGATATCCCCTCCGTCCGGGGGCTTCTCCTTGCCAAAGAAAACACGCCGGCTGAATGGCCAGGCGACAGCCAAGAGTGCGCTTGAACGAACACCTCGCTCAGCCTGGTGGGATCGTCTTCCGCCATGGCGGCAAGTCCGGGTTCGAAGGCATCGTGTCTAAGCGCAAGGCGGGACAACGACTACCGCGCGATTGTGAGGGCGCAGTGGTCGGACGGGGTCTTCCTGTCGCTAGGGGCGCCGCAAGATCGTTAATGGATGTGGGCGAACGGCCACAACGGCGACATCGGGCGCGCGGCGCATGGCTATGAGCTGACGCCCGAAGCGGAGATGGCTGCGTTCGCTAAGGGCTGGCGGGCGGCCTAGCGCCCTATCCTGGACGATATGGAGCCGGCGCATGTGCTGCCGCGGCTTACCGGCAGCAGTGTGGTCGTTGACACCTCGTGTCCACGCAAGGCTTCCGGGAGGCCCCTATTGGGGATATCTGAGCCTCCTAGTAGGCTGTCGGGTTGCACAATCTTTCGGGTACGCGGTCGGTGAGACGCTTCGGCAAGATCGGCCTCGTGTTTGGTCTCTTAGGTGGGTTGATGGCCTATTTCATCATCCCTGTGCAATTCTCGCGCAAGCGCATCTTATCCCCAGCTGAGAAGGCCGAGTACGTTCTAACCGTCAATCACTACAAAAGCCATTGCGGTCCAGTCATCGAAGAGGTCGCGGAGCGCGCCCAAGCCTATGCCCGCGAGAGCGGAAAGGACATTTGGGCCGGCTACGATGCCATGTTGCAACATCGTCGTCCGGTGATTGGCTCGCCGACCTGGTGCCGCTACATGGGCGCGCTTTGGCTAAAGCCCCATTAATTAAGTCGTCAAATGCAAACAAGCAGTCGTCAGGAGCGACATGGTGCGGGCAGGCCCGTAAGACGGGCGTGAACGCCCTGAGTGACGCGGTGTGACGAAATCCGGGATTCGTGCCGCGCGATTCGTCCGTCCCGCTTCATGCCGGCGGAGGAACTGCGTGTGGCGGCAACGCACTTGGTCCCGGCCGAAGGCGCGCCTCGGTACGCCCTTTTGCGCAGGGTACCGGACGCTCGCGCGGGCGGGAGCACCGCGCCGCGAGAATACAGCGTGAGTTCCGCCTCGTTTCCTGATGAGTTCCCCGGAACACTTTGGAGTTTTCCAAGCTTTACTTTGAACAGCACCACTCGGGCGGGGCAGTAACGCCATGCGCAGACGGAGCTACAACGGAAAAGGCACTGCGGCCAAACTGGCCCTCCCAGGGAACCGGGCCGGCAACAAGGCGCACTGGCTCGCCCGGGTTGAATGCTGGCTCGCGCGTGTCGAACGCCGGCTCGAGCCGGCAGACCAGATAGATTTTCGCATTCG
>DASRHX010000924.1:0-4535 GCA_035650295.1 Bryobacteraceae bacterium
CCAGCAACCACTACAACACTCTTCTTCATTTCCGCTTCAACCCCGAGCACACTGCCGAGCGTGGCCGCCACGGCGAGGGCAGCAACAAAAAGGGACGCGAGGGCAATGACACCGTGCTGCCGGTGCCGGTGGGGACGATCGTTTACGATCAGGCGACCAACGAGAAACTGTACGATTTCACGCAGCCCGGGGAGCGCCGCGTAGTGGCGCTCGGCGGCAAGGGTGGCCGCGGTAACGCGCGCTTCGCCACGCCCTGGCATCAGACGCCTACTGAACATGAACCAGGCTCGCTTGGCGAAGAAAAGATGCTGCGCCTGGAGCTCAAGCTGCTTGCCGATGTGGGGTTAGTGGGATTTCCAAACGCAGGCAAGTCGACGTTGATCAGCGTGCTCTCTGCGGCGCGGCCCAAAATCGCCGATTATCCCTTCACAACTCTCGAACCAAACCTGGGGGTCGTGTTGACACACGATCAACGTACGTTCGTCGTCGCCGACATACCGGGACTCATCGAAGGCGCGCACGAAGGCGCAGGCCTTGGGATCCGCTTCCTGCGTCATGTGGAGCGGACGCGGCTGCTGGTGCACCTGGTGGACGTCAGCGAGTTGAGTGGCCGAAAGCCCGCGGACGATTTCAAAATCGTCCTCAAGGAACTGGAAAGCTTCAGCCCGGAGTTAGCGGCCAAGCCGATGTTCGTCGTGGCGACCAAGCTCGATGCGGCGCAGGACCCCAAGCGGCTGGACAGCTTGAGGCGCATGGCGTCACGCCGGAAGTTGCCCTTCTTCAAGATCTCGGCGGTGACCGGCGAGGGCGTGGAGGAGTTGAAATCCGCCATTGCCCAGAAGGTACTGGGCGACTAGCGCGGCGGCTTTCCAAGTTGAGTGTGCCATAATCGCGGGGTGAAATATCGCCATCGCGTCCTCGGCTTTCTCTTTTTCCTTTCCGTCATTACCTATATCGATCGCGTTTGCATCTCCGTCGCCGGCAAGACGATGCAGGAGGACATGGGCATTCCCCCGGAGAAGTGGGGCTGGATCATCGGGGCCTTCGCGCTCTCGTATGCCGCGTTTGAAATTCCGAGCGGCTGGATGGGTGACCGCTTTGGTCCGCGGGTTACGCTGACGCGCATTGTCGTGTGGTGGTCGGCGTTCACCAGTTTGACCGGAATTGTGCGAGGCTTCTGGAGTCTTTGGCTCGTACGATTGGCTTTCGGGGCTGGCGAAGCGGGCGCATACCCGAATGCTTCGGCGGCGATTTCGCGATGGTTCCCGTTCGTCGAGCGCGCCAGGGCCCATGGCATTGTCTGGATGGCGAGCCGTGTCGGCGGCGCGATCTCACCGCTACTCGTCGTACCGATTCAGGCGGCCTACGGGTGGCGCATGAGTTTCATCGTGTTCGGGGTCATGGGCGTGGTGTGGGCGGCAATTTGGTATTGGTGGTTCCGCGACCATCCCTCATTGAAGCCCGGCGTGACGGCCGAGGAAGTCGTGGAGATTGGCTCAGGTTCGAAGCCCGACGCTCATAGCGGTTTGCCTTGGGGGCAGGCGCTGCGCAGTTCCAACCTGTGGTGGATCATGCTCATGTATCACACCTACTGTTGGGGATCATTCTTCTATCTTTCCTGGCTCCACACGTTCCTCGAAAATGGCCGTGGTTTCAGCAAAGGCGATCTGGTGGCATACTCATGGCTGCCGTTTGTTTTCGGCGGCACGGCCAACATGCTGGGCGGCATCACCAGCGACTATATGGTGAAACGTGTGGGGCTAAAGTGGGGCCGCCGCATTGTGGGGATCACCGGGCTCGGCGCTTCCTCGATTTTCCTGTTGGCAACTACGTTTACGAAGCACAAGGTTTTGAGCGTACTCCTGCTCGCTCTCGGCTATGCCGGCTCGGACTTCATGCTGCCCGTGGCCTGGGCAGTGTGTCTCGATGTGGGCAAGAAGTATGCCGGCACGGTGACGGGCGCTATGAACACGGCGGGACAGATTGGTTCATTCCTTACATCGGTTGCTTTCGGCTATCTGGTGACCTATTTCGGCAGCTACGACGCTCCCCTCGTCCCGATGGGGATTCTCACCGGCGTCAGCGCCCTACTGTGGTTCAAGATCGATCCGACGATCCAATTGATCAAGGAACCGGAGACGATTCATCCGGCGGCGAAAGCGGCCTAGACCGGAGCGTGCCCGCTAGCACCATCCACCAGGCCGCCACGCCGGCCCGGTGGAGCGGAAAATCAAACAGCGCGTGCAGAAGCACAATGGGAACGCCGAGCGCCCAAATGGATTGCCGGAAACCGCCGAGCACCAGCGCACAGAAGCAGGCGAAGAGACCGAGCGCGACAAGCCCTCCCTCAGCCGATAGTTGAAGCCAATCGTTGTGGGCGAGGTTGACGAACCGGCCATTATCGAAGAGCGCGTAAGCGGGGTAGACCGCCGAGAACGTACCCAACCCGAATCCAGCGAGCGGCCGGTCGATGAACATTGCCATGCTGGATTGATAGATCTCCCTGCGCATTACCATCGGATCGCTGTATTGCATGCGAACGGCCAGACCGCCATCGCCCAGCGTCGCAGCGGCAACCACGATGGTTAACACTGCAGAACCAAACGCAAGTTTCCAATAAGGATTCTGGCTTCCCCGGATCACGATCGCGAAGACAATGCATTCGATCACGATCAGCGATGCCCCGCCCCGGCTGCCTGTGTTGATCACCGAACCGGCGAGAGCAGCGGCGTTCACAAGCCAGTACCAGCGCAGACGCCCGTTCGATAGCCCGAGCCACAGCAGCACGGGCAACGAGAGTTCGGCGAAGCAGGCATACATGTTGCGGTTAGAGAACGAGGCCGCATACGCGTCCGCGGCAGCGGAGCGCATCGACTCGAGTCCTAGCCTCCCGGCATAGGGTTGCAGCAGTGCCACCCAAGCCAGGAAAGAGGCGAGAATACCGATGCAGGTGAGCATGAGATGGCGCGATTGCTTGTCGGCGAAGTTCACGGTCGCCGTCCAGAACACGAGCGCAAGCGAAGACCAATATGCGATCGCCTGAAGCGAAGCGTTCGCATAAACGCTACGCCCGAGTAGCAACTGCAGAACTCCCCAGATGGGAATCGCCAACAGGAGCCAGACGGCCCGGTCGATCCTCTCGACACCCCTGTCCCGCCGGCTGAGTAGCCAGAAGCATCCCGCGGCCAGCAACAACGTAGCCGCCATTCGGGGCGCCCAGGACCAGTCGATCCACGATGTGAGCGTAGCCGCCGCGCATGCTGCGAGCATGATCCAGATCGAAATCCGCCGGCTCAAAACTGCTCCCTCGAAAGCAGCTCAGCGGCGGCCGTTGCTGGTTCGATTCCTTGGACGCCGCCGACCTCCCCGGCGAGATTGACGAGCGAATCGATATCGGTTGGCGCCATCTCACGCCGCCTGCAGATGTCACTCAGTTTTGGAGGAACGTGCGCCCTCAGCGCCTCAACCCAAGGGACCAGAATGCCCGACTTATGTCTCCGTCCGAACTCACACCACACGTTGATATAGCCGGACTCGCCCAAAGGGATTCGCAGTTGCCAACTCGGCGCCTCGACGCCACACCGTTCCGTCTCGAATTCCTCCTTGAGCAGACTCGCCTCCAGGCGGGTGAAGTCGAAGATCTCCGACGATTCGCGGATCACCTTCCAACACTCCTCAGCAGACCGAGCGGATTGGATCCGCTTCTCAAATGCCTGTATCGCCATCTGTCCGTGAACCAGCCTCTGAACGGCTCCCGAGCGCAGCGTGCGGCCGGCGGCATCGAATTCGTTATAGCCAAGATGCTGTATGCCGATCCACGTCGCGGCGCAAAACAGAATGATGATCAGCCCGCCCACTTGATTCGACAGAAGGCTTTGAAGAAGACTGAGCGCTGCGTAGAATCCGCAAACGGCGTACAGGATCAATACGACGCGCCGATGAGTCATTCCCAGGTCCAACAGCCGGTGATGAATGTGTCCCCTGTCCGCCGTGAAGATCGGTTGTCCGCGCAACCAGCGCCGCGTCACCGAGAGACAAACGTCCAGCAGCGGAATGGCCAAGGCCATGAGAGGCGCCGTCATGCCGAGGAGCGTTGCCGATTTCTGGCTCCAAATCACGCCATAGCTCCCTAGAAGAAAACCGATCAGCAGGCTGCCGGAATCGCCGAGGAACACCGAGGCCGGATTGAAGTTATAGCGAAGGAACCCAAGGAGCGCTCCGGCGAGGGGAAGCGTCACCAGCGCAAGACTTTCATTTCCGTGCAGCACGGCCGCGAGAAAGGTCGTGAGCGTGGCAAACAGTCCCATGCCTGAAGCGAGGCCATCCAGTCCGTCGATCAGATTGAACGCATTCGCGCACATCACCAACCACACGAGTGTCAACGGCAGGCTCAGCCACTCGGCGACATGTTGGCCCGCAAGCGAAGAGATGCGAACTCCCGATGCGTACGCACCCACGCCCGCCACCAACTGTCCGGCAAGTTTTTCCCACGGGGCCAGCCCAATGACGTCGTCCAGCAATCCCGTAAGGAATAC
>DASRHX010000925.1:0-3267 GCA_035650295.1 Bryobacteraceae bacterium
CAGTTATTGCTTGCGTGAGGCAGGGCTGGGATTGAGCGATGTGGACCATATCGCGGTCAACCAGGACAGCCGGGCTAACCTAATTCGTAAGATTGGCTATCTCCTGAGCCATCGGCCTGATCCGGGCTTGGTGCTTGCGCGGCTTCGCAATCGCCAGCACCGGGTGGGAATTGCCGAATCGCTTGAGAAAGCGTTTCCCGGCCAGAGTGTGAGGGCCCCTCTTCACAGGATCGAGCATCACCTCGCACATCTGTCTTCCGCCTTTCACGTGTCGGCTTTCGAGGAGGCCATCACCGTGTCGGTCGACGGTTTTGGCGATTTTTCCAGCGCAGCTTGGGGGCTGGGGACCGGGTCCCATCTTTCGGCAGCACGCCGGGTGTATTTTCCGCATTCCCTCGGCGTCTTCTACCAAGCGCTGACGCAGTATCTCGGCTTTCCGCACTATGGCGATGAGTACAAGGTGATGGGGCTTGCTCCATACGGTAAGGCTGCCCACCTCGACGTCATGCGGAAGATTGTCCACCTTTTGCCCGATGGCTCTTTCAAACTGGACCTCAGCTATTTTCGCCACCATCGAGCACAGATTGCCTATCAGTGGAATGACGGCCCGCCCCACTTCGATGATCTTTTTGCGCCGGCGCTCGAGGACCTACTCGGGCCGCGCCGGCGGCCGACGGATCCTCTGGAAGACCGGCATCGCGACATCGCCTGCTCGGTGCAGGCGATGTATGAGGAGGCGTTCTTCCATCTAATCAGAAGCGCGCAGGCGCAACACGGGTCGACGAACCTGGCGCTTGCGGGCGGCTGCGCGATGAACTCGGTGGCCAACGGCAAGGTGCGGCGGGTAACGCCGGTTCGCCGCGTCTACGTTCAGGCTGCGGCTGGAGACGCAGGCGGCGCTATTGGCGCGGCATTCGCTCTGTGGCACCAGCTAGGCGGCAAGCGCATGTTTCAAATGGATCACGCCTATTGGGGACCCGAGTTCGGACACGCGGAAATCGCTGAGCTGCTTTCAGAGCACCGGCCGCGCCTATCGCAGGTCGGATGCACGATCGAGGAGATGCCGGACGAACCAGCTCTTTGCCAACATACTGCCGCCGCGATTGCCAAAGGAAAGGTGGTCGGTTGGTTTCAGGGACGCATGGAATGGGGTCCGCGATCGCTCGGCAACCGGTCTATCGTGTGCGATCCGCGCCGCCCCGACATGAAGGCGATTCTCAATGCGAAGATCAAGCGACGAGAATCGTTTCGACCCTTCGCACCGTCAGTCCTTGAGGAGGCTGTGTCCGATTGGTTTGAGGAAGATGATGCAGTCCCTTTCATGATGCAGGTATTTCAAATTCGGAAGGAGAAGCGGCAGTTCATCCCGGCAGTGACCCACGTCGATGGGTCCGGGCGGTTGCAGACCGTCTCCCAGCGCACCAATCCGCTGTACCATCAATTAATTGCAACATTTGGCGAACAGACCGGAATACCGATGCTCTTGAACACTTCGTTTAATGAAAATGAGCCCGTCGTCTGCAAGCCACAAGAGGCGCTCGACTGTTACTTGCGGACCGAAATGGATGTGCTCGTGTTGGATAAGACGATGATAATTAGAAACAGAAATACCTGAAGAGCGGCTCTTGGAGGACCATCCGGGCTGCTCTCATCCTTCACCCATGGTCTTAAGGCGCATAGCTGGCGCCGCCAGCGACGCCGCATGACAATGACGCTCTCCCTCTGAATGAACGTGCTCAACGGCTAACCGAGATCTAGGAACGGGTTCTTGATCTGGAAGCCCAGGAGGTGGCGGTGACCGAGCACGCCGCCAAGCAGGGCATCATCCTCGAGCGCAGGGACGAGGCGAGTCCCGCTTCCATCCTCGGTATAAGGGTCACATCATCGGTAGAGCTAACGCTGCGTGAGTTCGCGCGGCCAATTCCGAGCCGCGCCATCTTCCCCGGGTCACACTCAGGGCGGTGCTAGTCGTGCTCGCTCCACCGAAGCTGCCCCCAATGTTCATGGATTTGCCCTCGAACTTTGGACTTATCTGCTGCAATCGCATTTCAAGGCGGGAGATTTCGATGAGGTTGCGGACGGCCCTGAGAAGGGTGGTTTTGCGATACAATGGACGGCGGCGCGCAATGTCGAAGGTAATGATTCGGTGTTTTGCTAGGGACAATGGTCCTCACAACGGCTTTGCCTTGAGTGAGTACCACCGACTGTTGAACTTTCAAAATATGGACCGCTTTAAAGTTCATCAACGAGTTGTGGACGGAGCCACCGCCGATGTCATTATCTTCGTGGGGCCTGAGTTCAGTACGTTCCTGGATTTTCGTCGAAGCGACGAATGGAGAAAATATCCGGAGAAATGTTTCATCTATTATGGTGGGGACCGCCCATTGCCGTTGTTACCTGGCGTATATACCTCGCTTGAGCGTCGGTTCTATGCTCCCTCTTGGACGCGAACGGCAAGCTATCTAAGGGTGGCCGAAAATGCAAACATTAATGACTTGGGAAGCGTAGACAAATGCGATTTACTATACAGTTTCTCCGGCGCAGGCATTAATCACCAAGTACGCCGTAAAATCCTTGGGCTACAACACACGCGTGGCGTGGTGTTGGACACATCATCTCTACCCGTTCAAGAACGGCAGCGCGATGCACCCACGCGCCCTGAGGACAAGTATGTAGACTCTTATTTGTCGCTTCTCATGAGGAGCAAGTTCATTCTCTGTCCTCGCGGCGTTGGGACTTCAAGCTGGCGCTTATTCGAGACCATGAAGGCCGGGCGGGTGCCCGTCATAATTTCTGATCAGTGGGTGCCACCAGAAGGACCTTCTTGGTTAGAATGCTCAATACGCGTTCCGGAATCGGAGGTCATGTTGATCCCTGAGACGTTGGAGCGACGCGAGGTCGATGCCCGTAAACTCGCGCTAGCTGCACGCAAGGCATGGGACGATTGGTTCAGCTCCGATGTTATATTTCATCGAATTGTTGAATGGTGTTTGGCAATTCAAGCAGACCGCTCGCTCCCAACAAAGATCCAAAGTTTATTATACCACGTGCGGTTGCTTCGCCCACACTTTTTCCGATACTGGTTGATGGCGGACATCAAACGATACGTCTTGAGTCGCTGAAGAGAATCTCTTATCGCGTCGAGGGACCACCAAGCGCACAGCCGACAGCCGGAGTCTCCTTCCCGTGGAAGGCAAGGGGTTGGGCGGTTCGGGGAGTTACCTCTGCCCGGCCTCAATCACGCTAAATTTGCAGGGCTCGCCGCAC
>DASRHX010000926.1:0-5310 GCA_035650295.1 Bryobacteraceae bacterium
ACTGTC
Organism: Bryobacteraceae bacterium; assembly: GCA_035650295.1. GTDB lineage: Bacteria > Acidobacteriota > Terriglobia > Bryobacterales > Bryobacteraceae > JAFLBB01. Next base: position 7 of record DASRHX010000926.1, read on the forward strand.
GGCCAACGGTGAGACGCATCGGACCGTTTGCCTTTCCCAGTCGGAAGTAGGCCTGGCGGACGTCGGCGGGGTTTTTGAAGATTCCGAGCGGACGGCCAGAGTCGATGCCGGTGACGCGCGCGTCCTGTCCCTGGAAGAAGACATCGAGCCAGGGCGCCGGCAGCAGGTTGACGTTGAAGCGGACGCGAGTGAGGAGGTAGGCGTCGTCGTTGTCTGGCTGGTAGTTGAAGCCGCTGCGGCCTTCGCCGCGGGCGCGGAATTCGCCGGAAAGTTTGAGCCACTTGGGCAGACCTTCGGGGAGCGTCTGCGGCCAGCATTGACTGGCCGCGAGCAGAAACAGGATGTATCGCATACTCAGTCTCCGGAGGCAGCCGGCAAGGGTACGAGTCGACCGGAGAGCCGGGCGTGCAGCTCTTCGCGCGCTGTGCGCTCTTCCAGTTCGGAGAAGCGGACCAGGACGGCGAGCGCGGCGCTCGCGGTGACGACGACGCCGAGGATCAACAATGCCTGGGGCCAGGTGATCGACTCCATCTTGAACAGGAATCCGGCGAGGACCGCACCGACATTGCCGCCCGCACCGACGATTCCGGCGACGGCGCCGAGAGCGCGCTTGTTGATGAACGGCACGACGGCGTACGTTGCACCGTTGGACATCTTTAGAAAGAGGCCTGTGAGGAGCATGGCGGCGACGGCCAGGGGCAGCAGGTGAGCCTGCGAGAAGAGGACGAGGCCGAGACCTTCCAGGCCGATGGTTGCGCCTAGCAGCATTGCGCGGCCGCGGAGTCCCCAGCGAAGGCCGAACCGGTCGCTGACAATGCCGCCCAGTGCACGGGCAAAGATATTCATCATGCCAAAGGTGCCGGCAAGGAACCCGGCGGACTTCAAGTCCATTTGGAAGTAGTCGACGAAGTACAGGGCGGCGATGTTGTCGATGGTGAGTTCCATGCCGAAGCATGCGCCATAGATCACGAATAGCGCCCAGACGCGCGGATCGCGGCACGCTTCCCAGAAGGCGCTGGAAGCGGAGGCGGTGGAACTCATTTGGCCTTCGGCGCGAAGCTCGGTGAAGTTGCCGTCGGGAGTGTCCTTCGTCAGGAGTGCATAGGCAATTCCGGTGACGAAGAGCGCCACGCCCGGAACGATCATGGCCAGACGCCAGCCCCACCAGGCGCCGACGCCAAAGCCTAGCAGCGCGGTATAGAGCAGTGGCATGACCATCTGCGTGACGCCGCCGCCGAGATTGCCCCAGCCGGCGGCCGTGGCGTTCGCAGAGCCGACCACGTTGGGGGCAAACATGACGGAGGTGTGGTACTGCGTGATGACGAACGATGCGCCGATAGCGCCGATAGCAAGCCGGAAGAGGAGGAAGCTAGTGTAGTCGTTGGCGAATCCGATGCCCATGACGGGAAGCGAGCCGGCGATGAGCAGCCACGCATAGGATTTGCGGGGGCCGATGCGGTCGCACAGCCAACCGAACAGCAATCGCGCAATGACGGTGATGGCAACCGAGGCGATGATGATGTTCCCGATTTGTCCCTTGGTGAGATGCAGCTCTTCGCGCACGACCGGCATGAGCGGAGCAATGCCGAACCAGCCGAAGAAGCAGAGGAAGAAGGCGAGCCAAGTCATGTGAAAAGCCCGCATGGGAACAGTGGTGAAGTTGAGGAGGCTGATTTTCGTAGCCTTATTGCGAATCGTCATAAGACGGCGTTTCTCCTTTGTGCATGCGATTTGGTAATCGGGCTCCGACGGGGAGACACATGCAGCAATGGGATACCCGTTCGCATCCGCTCAGCCGATGTCCGGTTCCTCAAACAGTGAGGGAAGTTGGCGGCAAGTTCAGGCGGCCGCCGAGGCCTCGTCAATGCCGAGGAGGATGACGCCGTTCTCGACTTTGACCGGATAGGTTTGAACGGCGGGCGACGACACATCACAAGGCTTGGTGATTGCGCCCGAGTCCAAACAAACGCGCCAATTGTGCAGCGGACAAGTGACGGTGGCACCGCCGACGATGCCGTCGGCAAGCGGTCCCCCGCCGTGAGGACACCGGTTCTCCAACGCGACGAACCGGTCTCCTAAATTGAATAAAGCCACAGAGCGGGAATCGAGCATCAAGGCACGGCCCTCGCGTTCGGGGATGTTTTCGGTGGAGGTAATGCGAATCCACTTCATGCGTTCACTGGCTCCATGGGTTGGATTTCGACAAACTGAGTGGGCCTGGGGCGTACGCGCTCCATCCAGGCGTCATAGGACTTGTCTTTGGACTTCTTCAGCCGGTCGAGTAATGCCTGGCGCACTTCGGGCGGAGCGTAGACGGTTTCCTTGCGGACTTTCTCGATGCCAAGGCGTTCGACAAAATCGTAGGTACGTTCGAGATAGTTGCCGTTCTCGCGGTAGTACTGGAAGACGATCTCGCAGGCGGTGAGGGCTTCCTCGGTGGTTTCGACGGTGACGAGCAGATCGGCCTTGCGCACTCCCTTGCCCGCCGCGCCGCCAAAGACGATTTGCCAGTTGCCCTCCTGGCCGACCATGCCGAGGTCCTTCACAGTGGCTTCGGCGCAGTTGCGCGGACAACCGACAACGCCCATTTTGAACTTGTGCGGCGTATAGAGGTTTTCCAGGCGGCGTTCGAGATCGATGCCGGCGGTGATGGAGTCCTGTGTGCCGAAGCGGCAGAACTGGCTGCCAACGCAGGTTTTCACCATGCGGACACCCTTGGTGTAGGCCTGGCCAGAGGGCATGCCGAGTTCATCCCAGATGGCGGGCAGATCGGCTTTCTTCACGCCGAGGAGGTCGATGCGCTGGCTGCCGGTGACTTTCACCATCGGCACGTTGTATTTCTCGGCGACGTCGGCGATCTTGCGAAGCTCGGCGGGCGTGGTGACGCCGCCCCGCATGCGAGGAACGACCGAGAACGTGCCGTCCTTTTGTATATTGGCGTGAACGCGGTCATTGATGAAGCGTGCCGAGCGATCTTCCTCGTGATCGCCGCACCAGACCATGTCGACGATGTAGCTCAGCGCCGGCTTGCAGATTTCGCATCCCTTGCCATTGCCGTAAATGTCGAGCACGTCCTGGGCGGATCGGAGCTTTTGCGAGCGCACCATATCGCGGAGGCGCTCCTGTGTAAACGGTACGCACGAGCAGAGGACCTTCTGTTTGTCCTCCTCAAAATCGGGGGCGACGGCTTTCAGCAGGCGGGAACAGAGGTTGCCGCAACTGCCGCAGCCGGTCGAGGCGCGAGTGCGATCCTTCAACTGGCCCATCGTGTTGACACCGTATGTGTGGATGGCGGCAATGATGTCGCCTTTGGTCACGCCCATGCAGCCACAGATGGTTTCGTTGTCGGGCATCTGCGCAACGTCGAGTCCGGCGTCTTCGGCGGGCGGCGGAAAGAGCAGGTGGCGGCGGTGAGGCGTGAGGTCCGTGTTGGCGCGGAGCCATTCGATGTAGCGGTGGTCGTCGGAGGCGTCACCGACGAGAATGACGCCATGGAGGCGGTTGTCCTTGATCAGCAGTTTTTTGTAGATGCCGAGCGAGGGGTCCTCGTAGCGGATGCACTCGACGCTGGGTTCGCGGTCTTCGATACTCCCAGCAGAGAAGACATCGACCCCCATGATTTTTAACTTGGCCGCAGGTGATGCTCCGGTGAAGACGGGGCCGCGATTACCGGTAACCGTGGCAGCGAGCACCTTGCCCTGTTCCAGAAGCGGAGCCACCAGTCCGAAAACCTGTCCGTTGTGTTCCGTGCATTCGCCAACGGCGAGGATATGGGGATCGGACGTCTCCATATAGTCGTTCACGACGATGCCGCGGCGCACTTCGACGCCAGCCTTACGCCCGAGTTCGGCATTGGGGCGGATGCCGGCGGCGACGATGACGAGATCGGCCTCGACCTGTTCGCCGCAGGAGAACTGCAGGCCCTCGACCTTGCCATTGCCGAGGAAGGCTTGCGTCTGCTTGCCGAGCATGACACGCACACCGAGGGTTTCCATCTTGCGACGAAGGTAGGAGCCGCCGAGCGAGTCGAGCTGGCGCTCCATGAGCGTTTCCATAAGGTGGACGACGGTGACGTCGCAGCCTTGGACTTGCAACCCGCGAGCTGCCTCGAGGCCGAGAAGGCCGCCACCCAGAACGACCGCTTTGCACCCGGGGCGCGATTTTTCGAGCAGCGCGCGCGTGTCATCGAGAGTGCGAAATACGTGGACATTCTTCTTGTCGACACCGTTAATGGGCGGGATGAAGGCGCTGCTGCCGGTGGCGAGGATCAGCCGGTCGTAAGACGTCTCAGCACCTTCGGCGTCAACCACGACGCAACGGGAGGGGTCGATATTTTCCACGCGCACGCCAAGACGCGCGCGGATACCGTTGGCTTGATACCAATCGATGTCGTTGAGCACGATGTCGTCGGCGGTTTTCTCGCCCGCGAGAACGGACGAGAGAAGAATCCGGTTGTAGTTGACGTGCGTCTCGTCGCCGAAGATAGTGATCTGGAAATCGTGGCGGAACTTGAGAATCTGTTCCACGCAGGCCACGCCGGCCATTCCGTTTCCGATTACGACTAGCTGCTTCATTGCCTGGCTCCTGAGCGTTCCACGCGCACCGCGCATTGTTTGTAGTTCGGTTCGCGGGAGATGGGGTCAAACGCGCTTTGCGTCACCTCGTTGACGTTGGTTTCGAAGTAGTGAAAAGGCATGAACACCTGGCCGGGAGCGACGATCTCCGTGAGGCGTAGTTCGATGCCGCGTACGCGGCCCCGGCGCGACACGAGGTCAATGCGGTCGTGACTGCGAAGCCCGATTTTGTGGGCGTCGCGCGGGTTCATTTCGAGCCAGGCGACCGGAGAAAGGTGTTCGAGAATGGCGACCTCGCGCGTCTTGGTGCGGGTGTGCCAGTGCTCGACGGTACGGCCTGTGTTCAGTACGAGCGGGTATTCCTTGTTCGGTTGCTCAGGATAGGGTTCCCACTTGGCGCAGATAAGCTTGGCTTTGCCGTCAGCAGTTTGAAAGCGGCCGTCGGCGTAAAGGCGCGATGTTGCGCTTGGCGACGTGCCTTCGGGGAACGGCCATTGAACGGCGCCTTCGCGAGCGAGGAGCGCGTAGTCGATGCCGGAGTAGTCGCACAGGCGGCCCGTGGAAACGCGGCGCCATTCGCTGAAGGCGTCCTCAACGGTGGTCCAGCCGGGGTAGAGTTCCTGGCGACAGCCCAGTTGCTCTGCGACGGCGAGGAAGATGTCGAAGTCAGACCGCGCGAGGCCGGGGGGATCGACGGCCTTGTTCACCTTGCTGACGCGGCGCTCGGAGT
>DASRHX010000927.1:0-8931 GCA_035650295.1 Bryobacteraceae bacterium
TGAATGCCTTGGGGCACGCTCACCCGCGCTTGCTGCGGGTTCTGCGTGAGCAGGCTGGATTGATGATCCACATCTCGAATCTCTACTACCACGAGTATCAGGGCCGCCTGGCGGAGAGATTGGCCCAGGTTTCGGGCCTACAGAGGACGTTCTTCTGCAACTCAGGCGCGGAGGCGATGGAAGGCGCGCTGAAGATGGTTCGCGCTCACGGTCAGTCCGTGAATCCGGACAAGTACGAGGTCGTAGCCCTTGAGAACTCCTTTCACGGGCGCACCATTGGCGCGCTATCGATCACCGGACAACCCAAATATCAGAAGCCTTTTGGCCCGCTGATGCCGGGAGTGAAGTTTATTCCGATGAACGATGTGGCCGCACTTGAGGAAGCTGTATCGGAGTGGACGGCGGGTATCGTTTTGGAGCCGGTGCAGGGCGAAGGCGGCGTCTTTCCCGTCTCCGAGAGTATGCTGCGCAAGGCGCGCGAACTCGCCGACCGGCACAATGCGATGCTCGTGTTCGACGAAATCCAATGTGGCGTGGGCAGGATGGGTACCTGGTTTGCCTATCAGGGACTGGACCCGATTGTGATGCCGGACATTCTGACTTCCGCGAAACCCATCGGCTGCGGCATCCCGATTGGCTTCGTGATCAGCAATGAGCGTGCGGCGAAGACGCTGCCCGCCGGCATGCACGGAACGACGTTTGGAGGCGGGCCGCTGGCAACGCGGGTAGCGCTCGAATTCATGGATGTGCTGGAGGGCCTCCTGCCGCAGATCCGTGAGCGTGGCGAATATTTCCGCCACAAGTTGGAATCCCTCAAAAATCGCTACTCGTTCATCAAAGACGTGCGCGTGCGCGGGCTCATGATTGGCGTCGAACTCGACCGGCAGGGCAAGGAACTTGTCACCGAGTGCATGAAGGAAGGCCTACTCATCAATTGCACGCACGAAGTTGTGCTGCGATTCCTGCCGCCGTTCATCATTTCGGAAAGCGAAATCGATAAGGCTTCGCGGATTCTGAGCCGCGTCTTCAAGCGCTGGGGAGCCTAGATCCGTTGAACCGCGCACAACGGAGCCCTTGGCCCTGTGCGCTCAGAGCAATTCGTGCCGGCCGCTGGCTTCCAATTGCTTCACGAGCTGTCCGACACGCTGCGCTTTTGAGCGATGGGCCACCAGCAGCGCGTCGGGCGTGTCGACCACGACGAGATCATCTACACCGACAAGCGCCACAAGCTTTCCTGGCGCTTCGACGTAGTTACCGCGCGCCCCTTCGGTGATCATCGGACTGCGGCTTGCATTGCCTGCGGTGTCGCGTGCCAATAGCTCATAAACCGCGTTCCAGCTCCCGAGATCGTTCCAACCGAAATCGTCGGCGGCGAGTCCCACCACGTTGTCCGACTTTTCCATGACGCCATAGTCGACCGAGATGTTCTCGCACAATGGATACGCTTCGGCCAGCCGCGCCGCAAAGCCGCGCTCGCCAAAACGCGGTAGGGCAGCGAGCAGGGCCGCGGTCTTGGGCAGATACTGCCGCATCGCGTTGAGAAACGCACCGGCACGCCAGAAGAAGATCCCGGCGTTCCAGAAGTAGTTTCCAGCCTTGAGGAACCTTTGCGCGGTCTTGAGGTCGGGCTTCTCTCGAAAACGCCGGAGCGGCACAGGTTGCGCCTGGCCCAAGGCAATGCCTTTCGGAAACTCGAGGTATCCGTATCCGGTCTCGGCCCAGCGAGGAGCGACGCCGAGCGTGACCAACTGTCCGGCTTGGGCGGCCTTGAACGCAGGTTTCATCCAATGCCGAAAGCGCGCCGGGCGGCCGATGTGATGGTCGGCGGGAAAGACTCCGAGGACAGCGTCAGGATCGCGTTCAAAGAGAATCTGCGCGGCTAGGCACAGGCAGGGGGCTGTATTGCGCTGCGCGGGTTCAGCGAGGATCTGCTGCTTGGGAACTTCGGGAAGCTGCCGCCGCACCTCCTTCTCCAGATGCGAATTGGTAAGCACCCATATGTTCTCAACCGGAATGATGGGAGCGAGGCGGTCGACCGTTTCTTGAATGAGGGAGCGTTCGCCAAGAAAGCTAAGCAGTTGCTTGGGAGCGTGCGTGCGGCTGCGGGGCCAGAAGCGGGTGCCGCGCCCACCGGCAAGGATGAGGCCGTGGAGATGCGATTTGGACATGATTAACTGGTGGCCCGGCGGTGTACGATTTTCAACGTGCGTTCCCAGCGGGTCTTCGAGAGGAAGTTCACGGCTATGTCGAGATAGTGCCTGAGATTGAGATTCCGGTCGCTCATGTCCGGTCCGTTGCCATCAAAGGACCACCAGATGAGGACGGGAGTTCCGATCAAATTCTCCCGCGGCACGAGCCCCCAGTATCGGCTGTCGGAGCTATTGTCGCGGTTGTCGCCCATCACGAACAGGCTGCCTTCAGGAACAATCAACTCTCCATCCACCACGTTCTCGTCCAGCAGTTTGAGCAGCCGCTCCGGCAATCGCGTGCCCGCCGTTTGCAGTGCCACCGCCGCGCCGCCCTTCGGTGGCCAGTAGTCGCGGTAGGAATCCATATACCCACTCTTAAGGCTCTTGAACGGCTCTTCGAGCCTCACGCCATTGCGGTAGAGCACTTTCGCTTCAATTCGGATGCGATCCCCAGGCAGCCCAATCAAACGCTTCACGAGCGGGTCGCCTGTAGGGGTCAATGGATGGCGGAATACCACAACGTCGCCACGCTCTGGCTCGCGATACGGTAACGTGCGCTTGCTCCATTCGCCTTTTGGCGCATAGGTGAGCTTATCGACGATTACGTGATCGCCCACCAGAAGGCTGTCTTCCATGGAGCCGCTGGGGATGACGAACGGTTGGGCGCACAATGTCGTCGCATAGATGAAGATGAGGAATGTAGTGGCCCACTCGCCGATGGAAATGGCGAGGGAGGTAGCGGGCTTCTTGGGAGCGGCTGCCTTGGACTTCACTTTCATGAGTCCTCCGTCTACTGTGTCGGATAGCCGTGAATCAGCATCGCCGTACGCTTCCAACGCGTCTTGGAGAAGAAGTTCGTGGCGATGTCGAGCAGGTGATCGAGGCCAATGTTGGGGCTGGCCAGGCGGTCTGTCGGCGCGTCGTAGGACCAGTAGATCACCAGCGGTTTGCCGATGATATTCTCCCGGGGCACGAAGCCCCAGTAGCGGGAGTCGAGTGAGGAATCCCGGTTGTCCCCCATTGCGAAGTAGCGCCCTGGTGGAACGACGACCTCACCATTCACGACATTCTCCTCAAGCATTTTCTGCGCCGGGTCATAGAGGCGAACGTTGGGTTCACTGGGAAAATTGTCGCGATAGGAATCGAAGTATTCGGTCTTGTGGTACTTATAGGGCTCATTGATCGGCTTGCCGTTGAGGTAAACCTGCTTCTTTTCCACGCGTAGGCGGTCGCCCGGAACGCCGATGATGCGCTTCACAAAGGTCTGTTTGATATCCACTGGATAACGGAAGACGATAATGTCACCGCGCTTTACATCTTCATAGGGCAATACGTACTTGCTGATGGGGCCGGGTGGCGCGTAGGCTAACTTGTCCACGAGCAGGTGGTCGCCGATGAGAAGCGTGTCTTCCATGGAACCCGTTGGAATGACAAATGCCTGGACCAGCGTCGTTGTTCCAAACAAAAGAAGCAGAATGGTCACGGTCCACTCGGCGATGGTGCCGCGCGGAGGCTCCTGCTTACGGACCTTGGCGAGGGCGGCCGGCTCGACAACGGGGGGTTGAGAGGCTGACATGTGGGTTTGATTCCAGTGCGCGCCCGAGGCGCCTAAATTTCTATTCTACCGGATCACCGGAGCGATCCTCGAAGGATTCAATTTCAGCGGGTTCCACTCGGCGCCTCCTCATGGAGACGACTTCGAGTAAAGAAATATAGATGTTCACCACGCCGAGGCCGCTGATTGCGCCGCGGAAATAAGGACTGACCCACATCCGGCGCCAAAAATCGGCAAACGTGGCGGTGGCCAGACTCTCCCCAGAGAAGGTGGCGAAGCGATTAGTGGACCAGGCATCCAGCCAAGGATAAATAATGAGGAAAATGCCCAGCTCGCACAGGAAGATAGCAAACAACAATCGAGCCAGCACGTGGTGCCATGGAGTGGGAGCCACGCCAGTACCTACCACAGCTCCTCCTGAACGAACACAACCTCAGTCGTAATGGGAACCGGCGAATAGCGTTGAACGGGTTCGTAGGTCATTCGATGGTACGGCGTTGGACCGTGTTCGGCGAGGGCGCGCAAATGTTCGGGTGTGCTGTAGCCTTTGTGCCGGGCGAGCCCGTATGCCGGAAACTTACAATCCCATTCGAGCATGGCGCGGTCCCGTTCGGTTTTGGCCATGATCGACGCGGCTGCAATCGAGATGCTGAGTTCGTCACCGTGAATCAGTGGGAGCTGGGGAATAAGCGTGTCGAGTTTGAGAGCATCTATCAGTAAATACGCCGGAGTTACACAGAGCGCTTCCAGAGCTCGTTTCATCGCCAGGCGCGATGCCTGATAGATGTTGATTCGGTCGATTTCTTCCGCGGTTGCGGTGGCAACCGAGTAGGCAACTGCACGCTCCCGAATGCGAATGGCGAACGTTTCGCGCTGCTCCGGCGTGAGTTGCTTGCTGTCGTTCAAACCACGAATAGGAGGCGGAAAGGGAAGAATGACGGCTGCCGCGTATACGTCGCCAAACAAACAACCTCGTCCGGACTCGTCGAGACCGGCGATAACCTCGAAGCCTTGCAGCCGGGCTTTTCGTTCGTAAAGGGAGCTACACTGAAACCGTTGTTTGCCGGAATAGCCGTCCCGCGCCGCCCGGTGAACCAATGCCTTACTCGCGTTCGCGGAGGCGTGCGGCTTTGCCGCGCAGGTTGCGCAGGTAGTACAGCTTGGCGCGCCGGACTTTGCCGGTGCGGACCAGTTCAATTCTATCCACGACAGGCGAATGGACCGGGAAGATGCGTTCGACGCCGGTGCCGAAGCTGATCTTGCGCACGGTGATGGTTTTGGTTACTCCGCTGCGATTCTCCGCGATGACCGTGCCCTCAAAGGCCTGGAGGCGCTCTTTTTCGCCTTCTCTGATCTTCACTTGCACGCGAATGGTATCGCCAATGCGAAACGCCGGGACGTCTTTGCGCAGTAATTTCTCGGTGGCCTTCGCCAGCAACGCATGACTCATGGGGGATTCCTTCGTGACCATCCCGTAGCGGGACGCACTCTTGTTATTAAAGCAGATTTGCGGCCTGCGCGCTACTTCGGACCCCTCATCGAAGGCGCGGCGGATTCACTCGCATTTGGCTCGAGTGTAGAGGAAATCCTCGTGGCGTTCCTTGCCTTTATCCACCCCTTCGATGCGAGCCGTGATGTTCGGGCCATTCTTCCGATAAAGGATGCGCTGGGGGAAGTCGTGTGTGGGGTTTTCGAAGATGATCTCATCAGCGGTCATCCTCAATAGAGGAAACTCGGTAACTCCTTTCGTGCCGATGCGAGCCGTGTAGGTGAGTCTGCCGTTTACGACAGATATGCGAAGGAACTCCGTGAAGACGGTCTTTCCGCCTTTGATGGTGCGTCCCATGCCGAGGAGGGTGTTGCCGGCGGGCTTCGTCCATTGCTCTTCGATCGAGAGCCCCGGGGCTGGGCGCATTTCCCAGCAACCGGCAAGCCAACCGAGTTGAGAAACATCATGCTGTGCCGAAGCGAGGGTGGTGGCGGCGAGGAAGAGAAGAAATCGCATAACCCACTCTAGGTTCGGAGAGCGCTAGCCGTATTGGAAAAAACGGACATTGCCTGCGTCCTGGCAAATCTCATTGATGCGCGCTAGGCGAGCACTTGTTTGATAACGGTCCCGCCAGTATCGGTGAGGCGCTGGTTGCGGCCAGCGCTGTAGTAGGTGAGCCGCAAGTCGTTCAGGCCCATGAGGTGCAACACCGTTGCGTGGACATCGCGCATGCGGTAGATATCCTCTACCGCCTTGAAGCCCAGATCGTCCGTGGCGCCGGTAAGCGTTCCGGCCTTGATGCCTGCGCCAGCGAACCAGATTGTCATCGCGCGCGTGTTATGGTCGCGTCCCGGGTTGTCGCGCATCTCCGCCGGGTTGTCGGGTGTGCGGCCGAACTCGCCCATCCAAAGCAGGAGTGTCGAATCAAGCAGACCGCGACGTTTCAGGTCCTTGACCAGGGCGGCCATGGGTTTGTCGGTTTCCGAAGCGTTCTTGGTATGGTTCTTTACGATGCCCGTGTGCCCGTCCCATGACTGGCTAGGCGTATAAAGCTGAATGAAACGGACGCCCTTCTCGACCAACTTGCGTGCCATCAGGCACCGTCGGCCGAATGACTCCGTGACCGGGTCGTTCAAGCCGTACATCTCGAGCGTGTCTTGAGATTCGCCGGTGAAATCGAGCGCGCCCGGCACCTCGGCCTGCATGCGGTATGCGAGTTCATAAGCGTCGATGCGCGCCTGGAGATCCGGATTGGTGGCATGGGCCTGAGCGTGTTCCGCATTGAATGAACGAAGCAGGTTCATCTCGGCGTCCTGCGCCTCGGGCCCGACGCCAGCGGGCGGCGTCAGGTCGAGTATCGGGTCACCTTTCCAACGCAACACGGTGCCCTGATAGCTGGCTGGAAGGAAACCCGGCCCCCACTGCTGCGAGCCGCTGAACGGCAGAGCACGAAAATCGGGCAACACGACAAACGCGGGCAGGTTCTGATTTTCGGTGCCGAGCCCAAACGTGGTCCAGGCGCCCATCGACGGCTTGCCGGGAATTACGGAGCCGGTGTTCATCAGGAAAACGGCGGCAGGGTGATTTCCGTTCTCGGTTTGAATCGAGCGCACAAAGGCAAGGTCGTCCACGCACTCGGCCATGTGCGGAAAAAGACTCGACACGTCGCGGCCGCATTGACCGTGTTTCTTGAAGGGGAACGGGCTGCGAAGGATCAAGCGCGGCTTGGCAAACAGATTCGGCTGATCGGTGTTCTTCTCTTTGCTCCAATCCATCACCGTGTTGTCGAACTTCTCAAGTGCTTGTTTCGGATCGAACGTGTCCATCTGGCTGACGCCGCCTAGCATGGAAAGAAAGATGCACGACTTAGCCTTGGTCGCGTGATGAGGTGTCTTTGGCTGCAATGGTCCGCCGACAGTGGGTGCGGCGTTGAGGTCGCGAGTGAGGAGGTCCGCGAGCGCAATTCCACCCACGCCGGTGAGGCCTTGATAGAGGAAGCGCCGTCGTGCCAGTTCGTAGTTCATCGCTACTCCAGATAAATAAACTCGTTGATGTTGAACAGCACCACGCCAAGCCGTGCGAGCGCCTCGGCGAGAGGTTTTCCTGCCGCTGACGCGTGAAACTTCGCACGTTCCGCAGCCGAAGGCCGGCGGCTCAACGCTAACTGAAACGCGGTCTCGACTCCTTTGTCCAGATCCGGCCCCGCCAGTTCGATGACTCGATCCGCAAAGTGTTTCGCACTGTTGCGCGTAAATTCGGAATTGAGCAAAGAGAAGGATTGTGTCGGCACAACGGTCGTGCTGCGGCGCGAACAAACTTCGCTCATGTTTGCGCCATCGAACACTTCGATCATGGGATTCATCACCGAACGCCGCTGAAAGGTGTAGATGGTGCGGCGAGCCTGCTTCCGCTTTTCGGAAGGGAACCACTTGAAGAACTCGAAGCCCTGCGCGACATCGTCCGGAATACTCACGAAGACTCCCGGCCCACCACTAGACGGCGTCAGTTGCCCACTTGCGGCGAGTATCGAATCGCGGATCGTTTCGCCTTCCAATCGGATCCAATTCATGCGCCACATCAATTCGTTTTTCGGATCGGCTTCGGCGTGCTTTGCAAATTGCGGATGAAAGGTCGCCTGCCGGTAGGTGCTCGACAGTAACATCAATTTATGGACAGCCTTCAGGCTCCACTTCTTTTCGACAAGCTGCGTAGCTAGGTAGTCGAGCAACTCCGGATGGGTTGGGCGGTCGCCATTGATCCCGAAGTCGCTCGGCGTGCGAACAATGCCTTCACCGAAGTGATGCAGCCACATCCGGTTCACCATGACGCGAGCTGTCAGTGGATTGTCGGGCGAGGCGATCCACTCGGCCAATGCGGTTCGGCGCCCCGAGCTTCCGCCAGCAAATGGGATCTTGGCGTTCTCGAAACTGCCCGCTATGGCCTGCGGAAAGCCTGGTTCCACTTTTTCGCCACGGCCGGATAGCTCGCCACCGGCCAATACGTAGGTCGAGGCAACCTCCGGGACGTGAGGCGGCGTCACATCGGATGCGGAATACGCCAGAGGACGATAGCGGCCGATGCTGTCCTGCGTTCGACGCGCGTTGTTCGATGCTTCGCGCCATGCCGCGCGATCTTGCGCGCTGAAGATAGAATCTCGCTCGTTCTTGAGCGAAGCTGTGTATTGATTGGCCTCCTTGTCATCGACTTTGATGTTTTTCGCGGCAGCGAACTTCGCCTTCATCTCCTGCTCCACGACCTTAAGAGCTGCCGCCGTTACTTCCGATTCATCCTCAAGTCGGCGAAGTTCGGACTTCATCTCCTTCGGGTTCTCGACATCGAGGAATGCCGCGGGGCGGTCTTCGAACCGCATCGGGGCGAAGAATGCCTGCAGACGATAGAAGTCACGCTGCAGAATTGGGTCGTACTTGTGATCGTGACAGCGCGCACAGCCAACCGTGAATCCCAGGAAGACCTGGCCCACGGTGCCCGTCAGTTCGTTTAAAACGTCTTGTCGCAACTGTGTTTTGAAATTTGCATCGGCCTCCCACGTACCCATGCGCAGGAAGCCGAGAGCCACCAGCTTCTCGGGACGTTCGCCACCAGGAAGCTCGTCGCCGGCAATCTGCTCTTTGATAAATGTGTCGTACGGCTTGTCCTTATTGAGCGAGCGAATTACGTAGTCGCGGTAGCGCCAGGCG
>DASRHX010000928.1:0-2039 GCA_035650295.1 Bryobacteraceae bacterium
CTTGCCGGCCACGGTACCGCAAGATGTAGCGATGGCGCTCGCCGGCGGCGGGCCCGCGCCGACGGGACTCTCCGAGAAGGAACGTGCGGCATTCGACTCGCTCGACACGTTCTTCAAGAAGTACAGGGCCTACGGCGCGATAATGGGCACGCGGCCGCAGGCGATCGGCTACGCCTTGACCGACTCTCCCGTAGGGCTTGCGGCCTGGATATTTGATTACAACAACGCCGAGCCCGAGCGCTTGCTCAACAGAGACGACGTGCTGGACAACATCACGCTGTATTGGCTGACGAACACCGCGACCTCGGCAGCACGGCTCTACTGGGAGACCGCCGGCCAAAGCGTTGTTCTCTCGGCCGCGCAAAAGACCGCTGAAATCTCTCTCCCGGTCGCCATCACGGTATTTCCGGGGGAGGTCTATCGAGCCCCGGAGACATGGGCCCGGCGCGCCTATCGCAACCTGATCTACTTCAACGAGGTCGACAAGGGCGGGCACTTCGCCGCGTGGGAGCAGCCGGAACTCTTCAGTGCCGAGCTCCGCGCCGCGTTCAGGTCGCTCCGCTAGAGCATGATCCCGAAAAGTGGATACCGGTTTTCGGAAAAGATCATGCTTCAACAATAAGCTAGAGCGCGATGACGATTCGAAGAAAAGTCATCGCGCTCTAGTCGTGACCGGCAGCCCTGCTTCGGGGTCGCTTGTGATGACGCCTGTTCCGATGATTGAAGGAGGCACCCAATGAGACGGATTGTTTTCGCGCTGGTAGCAATTGGAGCCCTGGCCGGCGGCGCCGCCTACATGGCCCCCGCCTCTGGACAGGCCGATGGTGAGGCCGCCCCGATCTTCGGAATCAAAATTCCCTCCGGATACCGCGATTGGAGGTTGATCTCCGTGGCCCACGAAGAAGGCGCCCTCAACGATCTGCGCGCCATTCTGGGCAACGACATTGCGATCAAGGCATCCCGGGAAGGGACGCTCCCGTTACCGGACGGCGCCATCATTGCCCGGCTCGCCTGGAGTTACGACCCGTTGGAGGAAAGCGAAAAAGCCTTCGGCCGGCCCCAATCTTTCGTGGCCGGGCCACCCAAGAACGGGGTCCAGTTCATGGTCACGGACTCAAGAAAATACGCCTCGACCGGCGGCTGGGGGTTCGCCCACTTCGACTTTGGCAAGCCCGCCAGCGAGGCGGTGCACAATGCCTGCTTTCCCTGTCACCAGGTCGCCAAGGCTCGCGACTTTGTGTTCAACCGTTACGCACCTTGATTGGAGGCGGCCCGGCGTCACGGTTTGCGATTGCCTAACGAATTTCTCCAGTATCGAGTTTATGCGAATTTAATTTGCCAGGTGAGGGCGGTCGTTCGACAAGCAACTGAATCCTTTGCGCCGCCGTTTGAGCGGAAGACGCTGAATTTGACTTGCAAGCAGCGGCACAGGAGTGACGATGAACAGAACTCCGTCCCCGGCGGGCGCTTCGCCGCGTGGGAGGAGCCGGAACCCTTTGCGGCCGAGCTGCGCGCGGCCAGCAAGGCGGTGCACAGCACCTGCTTTCCCTGTCACGCCACCGTCAAGGCTCGCGACTTTGTGTTCAACCGCACCTTGATTGGAGAAAGACTCATGGTGAACGTGACATGCAACAAGCTCACTGCCGTTTCCGGTGACAGCGGCCACGCTTGATCTGGCTCGGATGCTGGGCGAGCTGGATGACCGTTGATCCTTCGACGTGAACGGGGCCCACACCGATGCAAACGAGCAAGCTCCTGATCGCCGCGGTACTCGTCATCGCAATCGGCGCGCCGATTGCGGGCTTTGTGGGGGACGTTTACATGCCGCAGAGCACGACATTCACGAGGGTACGGTTGCCCTTCCTTCACGGCTTCCCCACCGCTCAAATACCCGATCGAGCCGAGTTGGCTTCTCTCGAGCGCGCGGACGAGTGGCTCAATTCGCCGCCCCTGACGGCGACGGGTCTGCGCGGAAAGGTCGTCCTCATCGATTTCTGGACCTACACCTGCATCAACTGGCTGCGCACGCTTCCTTATGT
>DASRHX010000929.1:0-2845 GCA_035650295.1 Bryobacteraceae bacterium
CGACATAGGTATATCGCGACATGCCGAACGCAAGCTTCGCGTAGACTCCCAGTAAGAACTCCTGTACTTCTCCTCGCCGCAAGCGGAAGTTGTAATACCCGCCATCGTAGACGTTGTTCACCCAGCCAAGAAGTCCCGAAACCGGTCGCGCCCGCGTCAGCCCGAGCGCGAAGCCGTTTCGCAGCTTCACATAATCAGCCAGCCACTGCCCTACTTCGTCATCGGAGTTGAAGAAATTGTAGTGCAGTTGCATGTCCACCCAGTAATGGAAGTATGCCCCTTGCAGCCTCCCCATCCCTAGATCGTCATAGGGCTCGGGTCCGTAATCCGGCGTCTCGCGGAAGTACAGCGTCTGCGGATCGACAAATGGCGGCCTCCCAGGAATGCGGATCGCCGCCCGTTTCATCGCTGTCAGAATGTCATCGCGAAACGCAGCACCCTCTCGCAGGTAGAGCTCTCCGCGAGACCTATCGATGCTCGTCACTATGAGGAATCGTCCCAGATCGAGCAAACCCTGGCAGTTGGTGATGTTGTGGCCCAACACGTAGACCGTTTGCGTGCTCGCCTGCACGTCCACGCCAGGCTTGTCAGGCGGCAGCAAGCCCCAGTGCAACGGCTTCCCGCCCGCTCTGTCGACCATGGTCGTCTTCCGTTCGCGGATGATCTCCTCCGCGACGCGATGGTAGTCGGCTTTGTGCCGGTCGTAAAGATCGGTGAAACCGGTAAGGCGATAGCTCTCGAGGAGGTGGTGCAGCACCATCGCCCGCCGGTTTTGATACTTACGCCCGGCGCCTTCCGGTGTCACGCACATTTGCGGAAACCACTGCTGCAACGTATTGGCATACTCCTTGTGGCCGAACATCGCGAACACGTGCGTGCCGAAACCATTCTCCTGGGGATAGGTCGAATCGTTGTAGCGGAGTCCCGAGCCGTAGGTGAACCTGGGGCCATCGGCGAGTACGAAGTTCTGGAGCAGCAGGGCGCGCCAAACATCATTCACGCGCGGCTCGGGGGTTTCGATTACTGCCCCCTTGTCGAGCAACCCCTGCCAAAAGGCGGAAGCGCTCCGGTGGACGGAATCGAACTCCACAGCCGAGGGCAGTTTCACGAAGTGCGCCGCATCCGGCAAATAAGGAATCTTGAAGAAGACTCGTCGCGTTCTGCCGGGATCGAGATGGAAGCGCCATTCGACGCGGTCGCCGCGAAATTCGGCGCCTTCGCTCACAGCCACGAGCGCCGCACCGTTGCTGTCCAGGACTCGCCTGTCACGAAACTGAACGCTGCTCTGATCCGTCAGCGCCACCCGCGCGATCACGGCAGCGTCACGCAAAATCCCGCTCACGTTTGTAACGTCGAATGCGACATACGCGATGTCCGGACGCTCGCCTTCGCCTTGCGGCTTCCAGGCAAGGGAGATCTGCCGGTAACGTACACCATCGAGTTCATAACTCGAAGTCACGATCGGAAGATACCCTCTCTCATAGCCGATACTCGTGTAGTTCTTTCGCACGCCACCTGGCAACTCGGCATTCGGACCGACACGGAATTCGACGACGGTATTGTGCGCAAGGGGCAACGTCCCGGTCGCTCCCAGCGCGTCCGTGAGCCGCCCGTGGATCAGGTTTGCCGCGATTGCTCCATTCCAGTAGATCGAGAACTCGTTGAAGTACCTACCGAGTGGCTGCGAAGGTTCGCTGTATGTGCCGAGCACCGTGCGGTCCAAGATTTTCCCGGGGTAGACGGCGGATACCGAAGCCCATGACGGTTCGCCGGCGGCCATCACCCTTCGCGCCAGTGGATCATCGGGACCTTTCATTAACTGGTCCTCCACCTGCTTACCCGCCTTCATCGAGGCCTGCTCCTCTGGCGTGAACTCGATGTCGCGCGCCCACGACTCGGTCAGCGCAACATACCGCGCCTTGAACGCGCGTCCCTTAGCCGGGTCCGCAGTGATGCTCTTGAGGTCTTCGCCCTTCATGAAGGCCGCTAAAACAATCAGGAGAAGCGCGGTCATTCGGGAAACACCTCCGGAAGAAACTCGCCGAGTCTCCGGCCATCGAAGCGATTCCAGCCTCATCTAGCTGACCGCCACGGACGACACATTGCTCGCGGCGCGGAGGCCGCCGCCCTTCAGACGCTCGCAGGCATTCGTCGGTCCTCCCACCGCGTCGACGATGGTGACCTCGTGACCGATCGAGCGCAACTCGCGCACGATCGCTTCATTCATGTTGCGTGTGACTTCAATCGGGCCTTGCTCTTCCACATGCAATCGTGGCGACGTGACCGCTGCGAGGCCCGTGGCGTTGTGCTCAACGAGTTGGCGGCATACGTGCGACGCCACGTTGACGATACGCCTGCCTCCGCGCAACCCGCAGGCGACATCTCGATCCGGAAGCCGGAGGATCGCGGGGCAGACGTTGTTCAACGGACGCTTGCGCGGTCCAACCGAGTTCGGCCTCCCCGGCCGCGGATCGAAGCGGCACATGCCGTGACCGAGCGTGATCCCCGTATCCGGCACCGTGACGCACGAGCCGAAAGAGCCGCCATGCGAGATTGTCATCGCCACCATGTTCCCGTCGGCGTCGGCGGTTGTAATATTCGTTGTGCCGGAGCTTGGATTGGCAGACGGGGCGCTCTGGCGATCGACCAAGCGAGGATTGCTGCGCAGCGACTCCACGCGTCCGGCGGCGTAGTCCTTGCTTAGGAACTTTTCCGGCGCGGCGCCGTCTCCAAAGTAGCGGAGGCGGTCGCGCCAAGCGAGTTTGGCGACTTCCGCAAATTGATGCCAGTACATCGGATCGGTGAGCGAAGCCTTAGGCAACTGGTCCCACATGTTCAGCATCTG
>DASRHX010000930.1:0-3654 GCA_035650295.1 Bryobacteraceae bacterium
GGGAGTGGGTAGGTCCGGAGGCGCGGTTTCATCCGCATACCGCACAGCACGATTTCGAGGCTTGGCTGCTTCCGTTTTGGTCCGACATTCAACGATTGGCGGGACACAACAAGACTGCCCCTGCAGGACACCCTGAATCAGTCAACCACTCGAAGCCGCCCGCGTATCACATCGCCGATATCTTCCGCCTGGGGAAGAAGCGGTCGTATTCAAAGCCTCGCGATGCGGGTGTCATTCTGCGTGGCAAGGATCTGACAGTCGCCGCGAGGGAGTGCCCGGAGTTGAAGTCCTTCCTCAATACAATCCTCACGTTGAGTGGTGGCGAGCCGCTGTAAGGCTCCGCACGCGCATCGAAAGAGTGTGGGCGTGGTTTGGTGTCATCCTTCTTAGTAGGGCGATGAGAATTCTTCTGTTCAGCGGTAAGGGCGGAGTGGGCAAGACAAGCATTGCAGCCGCCACCGGGGTTCGTGTGGCACCGGCTGAGGCCGTGGCCGGACGCGGTGGCGGGCCTCACGAAGCTGAAGGCGAAGTACATCATCGCAACGCTATCCAACGGGAACGTGTCACTGCTGCTTGAGATGGCCAAGCACGCGAAGTTGCCGTGGGACCACATCATGTCCGCGGAGTTGTTTCGCCACTACAAGCCGGATCGTGAGGTATACCTGGGCGCGGCGGAGATGCTGGGGTACCGGCCCGGGGAGGTGATGATGGTGGCGGCACACACAGGCGACCTTCGAGCGGCGCAGGCGTGCGGGTTGAAGACGGCGTTCGTGCCAAGGCCGCTGGAACATGGTCCTGGCGGGCGTGCGGAGAGTGCGGACGGGCTTGCGTTCGACTATGTGGTGAAAGATCTTGCCGGCTTAGCGGCCAAAATCGGGTGAGGAGCGCATGAGGGCGCGGTCAGGCGGCGGGATGAGACGGCGCCAAGTCACTTGCCGTGCATATCGACGGCAACTACATCGCCCTTGGTGTTTCGCAGGTACGCCCTCCCACCGGCGAAGACGGGAGCGGTGAAGGCCCGTCCCTCAATGACGTGCGCCAAGCCAAGTTCCTTGTAGCCGTCGGGTGAGGCTTCCACCAGGACCAGATCTCCCGTCTCGGTGAGCACCAAGAGCTTTCCACCGACTGCGATCAGGCCATTGAAACCGAGCTTCGGCTCGGACCACTTGATCTGGCCGGTCTTCCAATCCAGGGAACGCAGCGACGTGGGCGAGGCCCCCGCACCCTCGGAGTTGTTACCGTTTGGACCGTACAGGAATCCATTCAAAAGAACGCTCGTGTGCCAATGGCTCGACAAGCCTTCCTGCTCCCAAAGCGGCTTGGTGTCGCCCGCGACGTCGAACAGCGCGCCACCGAACGCTCGTCCGGCGGTCACAAACACCTTTGTTCCGTCTATAACCGGGTCGGGCGCGTTCACTCCAATGGGCTGGCGGCGAGGGGTGGTCCAAATCTGCTTGCCATCGGCCGCGTCGACGATCGTCAACTCCCTGGTCGAGTGGATCGCGAGATGGGTCTTCTGCCCGATCTGCAACGGCACCGGAGTCGCATAACCGCCCTGGCCGTCACCCGACTTCCATAGCGTCTTGCCGGTTCTGGCGTCCAGCGCCAAGCCCCCGGGGCTGGCGTTCAGGAACACTTTGTCATCGAGCACCAGGGGCGAACCAGCGAGGCCGCCGAATCGTGGAGTTTTAACAGCCTCCTCCTGAACGATGTTGCGGAACCAGATCACCTTTCCCGTTTTCGCATCCAAGGCGAAAACATCGCCCTTGCGACTGACTGTGTAGACGACACCGGCAGCGACAGCGGGCGTGGCGAATGGTCCATCGTAATCCCTAATCCCCACCTTTTCGTTGCAAGGATAGGAGTGCTTCCAGACAATGCCGCCAGTGGCTACGTCGATCGCGAAGACAGTATCGGTCTCATTGGCGTTGCCCATGGTGTAAGCACGGTCGCCGGCCACGGCCAGCGCCGAGTGGCCGATGCCGACATTGATCTTCCAAAGCTGTTTCGGGCCGTCTTTGGGCCAGGCGATCGCCTCGGCTGAGATCCCATTGTGATTGGGTCCTCGGAAACAGGGCCAGTCCGCGCCCATTATCCCGGTTGCGGAGAATGAGCCGATAGCGAAGACGCTGGTCACAATAACGGAGACGTCGTTTCTCATGGTCGGTCTGCGATTCATTTGACGGCTGTGCCGGTTCCATAGTGAGCAAATCACGTCTAACTATTTTCAGGCGTCAGATGGGCATAGAGTGCAGGCGAAGGTTAGTGGCATCCTCATAGTGAGGTCATGAGGATTCTTCTGTTCAGCGGTAAGGGCGGAGTGGGCAAGACGAGCGTTGCCGCCGCCACGGGGGTGCGGCTTGCGCAGTTGGGGCATCGGACGCTGGTGATGAGCGTGGACCCGGCGCATAGTTTGGGGGACGCCTTCGACCTTGAAGGCGGGTTGTTCCACGGCGATACTTCCGATCCCAAGCCGATGGCGGAGAACTTGTGGATCCAGGAAGTAAACATTCAACGCGAGATCAAGCGGCACTGGAAGGAGATTTCGGGATACATCACTTCCGTTCTTCGCACAACGGGGCTAGGCGATGTCGAAGCCGAAGAGATGGCCATCTTCCCCGGCATGGAAGAACTGAGCGCGATGATGTACGTGAACGAGTACCGGCGCGATCAGAGATTCGACGTAATCATTCTTGATTGCGCGCCGACGGCGGAGTCGCTGCGATTTGTGAGTTTGCCGACGACGCTCGATTGGTACATCAAGCACGTGTTCCCGTTTCAACGCACCGTGATGAAAGCGGTGCGGCCGATCGTGAACAAGCTAGGCCCGGTGGAGGCGCCGCCGGACAGTTACTTCGGCAACATCCAGGACCTGTTCATGAAGATACGGGGGATCGATGTGGTGCTGGAAGATCCGCAAATCACGAGCGTGCGGCTGGTGACCAATGCCGAGAAGATGGTCCTTCGCGAAACACAGCGGGCGTATGTGTACTTTTCCCTCCATGGGCTGACGGTGGATCAGGTGATCGTAAACCGTGTGCTGCCGGAGGAGGTTCAAGATCCATTTTTCGTAAAGTGGCATGAGTCGCAGACGCGCGTGCTGGAGGAGATTGAGGCGTACTTCGCTCCGGTGCCGGTATCACGGGTTCCGTTGTTCAACCGTGAAGTGCTGGGTTATGAAGGGCTGGGCGAGGTGGCGGAAGGGCTCTACCCGGCCGGTGTGGATCCGGCGGCGGTGACGCAGGCGGAGAAGCCCTACACGTTCACGCGGCAGGGCGACCACTACGAGGTCCGCTTGCATATGCCATTTGTCCAGAAGGGTGAGATTGGATTGTTCAAGAAGCGGGATGAACTGGTGGTAGAGATCGGAACGTTGCGGCGGCATGTGGGCTTGCCGACCACGATGGCGGCGATGGTTCCAGTGAAGGCCCGCATGGAGCAGGATGTGTTAGTAGTGGAGATGAGGAGCGCGACATGAGCGACGAATCGACGAAGGCGGAAGGAACGGCGCAGCGGGCGGAGGCGAATTGTTTGTGCGGCGGGTTCGGCCCGTCGTTGTCGAAGATGGTGCAGTCGATGGCACCGTCGGGAGCGGCGGGCGAGCACTTCCGGCGGGCGCGGATCGAGATGCTGAAGGGGATCCGCGAGGTGGTG
>DASRHX010000931.1:0-7214 GCA_035650295.1 Bryobacteraceae bacterium
GGTCCAGCCCCCCAAGGGGGGGTCCCCCGGGGGACCCGGCTCCAATGCTCGCAAATCGCCCGAACAACGCCACGGAGCGCGTCAGGTTGGCACTCCCGATCATCGCAACCAGTTTTGCAAGATGTCTATTGTCTTCTGCCTTTGCGTGAGGAGGAAGTAGTGATCGGCGTCAGGCAGTATCTTGGACTCCAGTTTCCCGATTCGTGGGCGAATGGCGCTGAGGGCTCGTTGGAACTCTCCTGAGCGCACGTACGATTCGCGAGCGCCGGCTATGAAGCAGACAGACATTGCAGGGCTAAGCTGCGCCAGGATGTCCTGAGGTGGGTATGCCGCTATGATGATCGCCCGCGAGAACGTCTGAGGAGCTTTCGCGTACAGCCGGAGCGCGCCGAATCCTCCGGCGGAAAGGCCGACTAATGTTGGTTTGGTCAGAGGATGGCCGAGTTGGCGGGCCGTGGCTGCGAGGCACTCCGTAACATACGGAAGTGGGACGGTAGCGGAACTGATTCCGTACGCCGGGGAGATAATGATTCGATCCGGAAACGCCTCGGCCAGCAGGTGCTGATCCCAAAGGAAGCTGCCGCCGTATCCGTGCAGATAGACCAGGCATGGTGTGCTTGCATCGGTATGTTTTGGGCGATAGATGACAGCCAGCCCGTTTGAGGGTGTCTGCGCGGAAAAACAGTAAGGCAGGGATGAAGGCGCCGTCCGGAAAGCCGCGTCCTGTTCAATCAAGCGATAGCGATCAGCACAGAGCGTCTGCAAACGGGCCGCCTCGGCGGGCTGCAGACCAAGGAAAGCCGGTTGACTTAACGCAAGTGCAACGATGTTCGACTCAGGCGCGAATTTCAGGCCGATGCGGAATACCGGCAGGAAATCGGCGGCGGGCTTTTGCAGACTGACAGGCTTTGACGCATGCCTCGTGGGCCAGGTGACGGGAATGACCTGCTGCGCCACACTGGTTCGCAACATTATCAGGGGGATCAGAATTCCAGCTACAATGCAGCCTTTCACGTGAAGATTCAGTTAGTTCGCGATGTTTCGTAGCGCCCGCGAAGCACTCGGGTATGGCATACATGGCTGACCAATTACGAATAAATATAAACCAATCTGAAACCAATACAAACAATCCGGTATTCGACAACCTGCGATACGGGTCAATCGTCTCTTAGGGCCATGGCGCGGTAGAAGCGGTGATGGGAGTTGGTGATGGTGGTGTCGAGGACGCGGAGGGTGCCGCGGTCGGTTCGGCTGCGGGTGAGTTCGGACCAGGTGATCAGGTTGGATGAGGTCTGGATGGAGAAAGGTTCATCATCGTCGGCGGTGAGGGTGAGTTCGACTCCGCCGTGGGCGAGGCGAATTGTTTCAAAGAATGGATCGATTTGTTCGTAGCGGTACTCGACAGCAACGCGGCCGCAATCACCGTCCTTGCCGTCGATGGCGATGTGGTAGGTGACGTCGGCGGTGGCGCAGAACTCGACGGTGCTGGTGCGGTTGGTGCCGAAGTTGTCGTTGCTGGCGATAAGGGTGAGGTTGCTCACATTCGGACCGGTGTAAATGGCGAGGAGCGTGTCGAAGTTGCTGCCGGCGGTGGTGACGGTGATGCGCCTGGACATCTCGGCCGTGATCGAGCGCCAAACGGAATGGCCACCGGCGTTGCCAGCGTGGTTCGGTTCGCCAGGCTGTTTGGTAGCGTTGACATTGCTCCAGGTGTTATCGAGCCCGATATTCCACTCTGGCGGTTCGAGGTCGCCCAGATTGTCCATGGGGGCGGGCCCGAACCACCAGTTGAACGTGCAGTGGCCGTTCTGACCGGCAGCGCCGTCGATGGCGATGTGATATACAGTTCCTGCCTGGGCGTTGAACCGGACGCGGCTGTTGCGGTTGGACGGGTTGATGTCATCGTTCATCGCGACGAGGGTCAGATTTGTGACGTGTTCTCCGATGAAAACTGCGAGAACGGTGTTAAACGTGGGGAATGACCGCGGCCCAACGGTGTCGAGGGTGACGGGGCCGTTGCTGGGAGCAGTCCAGCGAAACCAGACGGTGCGGCCATCACCGATGATGGGTTCGCCGGGTTCGCGTGTGGCGCCGGCGTTTTGGACGAAGAGCCATTCGCCATGCCATGAGTTGGACTCGCGGATCGGGTAAGCGGTTTCGAAATTATCATTGAGGTGCGTGTAAGGCTCGGGTGGAAGAGTGATGAGGACGCGTTGTGTGTTATTGGCATCGTTGAGTTCGGGGAATTGATTGTCGGGGTCGATCTCAACTTCCAGGGTGTAGACACCAGGAGGAACGCCGGTGACGTCGAGCCATTGGCAGGGCAAGCCGGGCCAGTAATAGTCGGCCCATCCAGCCTGGATGCCTTGACCGGTGCCGAGGGAGCTATTGCAGTAATAACGCGCATGTTCGGACGCGTTGGTGTCGTGTCGCCCGCTGTCCTGCAAACAGAAGCTGGCTTTCTGGCCGGTGACGACGGTGGATCCGCCGTTGGTGACAAGGCGATACTCTGCGAAGCCCAGCAAATGCGAGTGGCCGTGGCACTGATGATACTCGAATTGCAGGCCCGGGATGCCGCCGGGAAAGAGATCGGCGTTTCCGATGTTGATCGCCAGGGTGCCGAAGCTCAGAAGCCGGCGCGTGCCGACGGTCGCACATTGGTGGCCAATGACGCAGTCATTCGGTTCGAAAGTGCCTGTGCCTAGCGAAGGCAGGAACGGACCGACAATCATGTCGGGCAAACGACCGTCATGAATCAGATTCCAGGTGAGAACGATGTTGCCTTCGGCGCCGCCGGTGCCATCAACCACGATCCAGTATTTATGGCCGCCCTCCGCGCTGAACGAAACGCGGGTTTGGAGGTTCGTCTGGGGATCGATGTCATCGGAAAGGGCGACCAGTTCCAGGTTTCCGATCGAGTCGGCGGTGAAGACGTATTTCGGGCGCTGGGTGTAGATCGCAAGCAGGGTGTTGAAGCTGCTGCCGAGCGTGTCGAAAGTGGCGATGCCGCTGAAGGGGGCGCGCCAAAGATACCAGACTGAACGATGGCCGGTGTTGAATTCCGGCTCACCGAACTGCCAGGTGGCTCCGAGGTTGGAGCCAGTGATTGAACCGGACCATGCAGTCGCCACGGTTTGTGTGGTCACGGATTGGGCGGCGAAGAAATCATCGTTCCGCGGGCTCGCGAAACTCCATGTAAGCGCGAAGGGAGTTGGGCCCCATGGAATGAGAGCCACGATTTGGATGCGATAAACCACTCCCGTGCTTGCGAGCAACCCGCCGTCCAGGACTGGCATACGAACGAGATTGGAAATTGCGGTGCCGGTATAAATCGGCGGTTCCTGGCGGCAGACACTGCCGCAGGTCACTTTGAAGTAATAGGTGCCATTCGTCGGCGGCGTCCATTGATACCAGAGTGATCCCTCAGCGTAAGCGTCAAGCACTTCTTCACCGGGCTCGAGTGTGCTGCCTTCCGTGTGGTCGAGGATGATCCCGGATGGACCGACGAGGACGTGTGCATTTGCAAATGAGTCGTTTGAGGGAAACATCGCGGCGGCGTTTTGAAAAGTGGCGCACAGAAAACTTAACACGATGAGCCAGCGGAACATTGACGAGTACATACGGGCGGTTACGGGGCGAATGGAAGAAATTCGACTTTGCGGATGAAGCCGATGTCATTTTCGGTGATGATAAGATTCCCGGCGTGATCCACGGTCACAGCGCGGATTTCACTGACACGGGCTTCGAAAGGATTGTAGAACCAGGTGCCGTCGCCGGCGGGGAAGCCATTGCGAACGCCGTTGAGGAAAAGATGAATGAAGCCGGCGGTGTCGACGTACCAGACCTGGCTGCCGCGGTGCGTGGCCACAAAAAAAGCACCGGTCGGCAGAAACCAGACGGCGCGTACTTCATTCAAGGCCGTGCTGGTCGCAAGGTGGCCGTCGCCACCGCCGAAAGTAGTTCCGTTGCCGGCAATCACAGTGCGGTTTCCCTGGGCATCGAAACGGTAGACGCGGTGCCCGTCGCGATCGGTGACGACAAGGCGGCCGGAAGGATCCATCACGAGGTTGCCCAGTGCAAGGAAACCGGTGGCAAAGTCCGTCACCCCACCCGCTGCGGTCCACCGCTTCACAACGGTGGAGGAGCAAAGGTACGCCAGCGTCTCATCATCGCTGACCCAGAGCCCGCGTCCGACTGCGATTCCACCGGGAACCGTGAAGAGCGTGCGGATCGTTCCGTTGGTGTCGAGACGACGAACTTTGCCATTGCCGGTGTCCAGTATGAAAACTGTGCCATCGGAGCGAACCCACAGACCATTGGGTTCTCTCAACCCACAGGTGGTCGCGGGCATGGAAGTGTCGGGCCCATTGTCCGGAGCATTGATGCCAGCGACGGTCACGATCCTGCCATCGAGGCGCAGCTTGCGAATGCCGTGAGAATCCTTGTCGGCGATGTAGAGTTCACCTGTGCGATCCGCCATGGAGATATGCGGGCCGGAGAGGAGGACTTCGGTGGCCAATGCGCCTTCGAACTCGGGCCGCCAGTTGTTGAAGTCCTGGATACCGCCAGCGCCGGCGATCGTAGTGAGCTTGCCGTATGCGAGGGTAAGATTCGTGAATCCAGCCCGTCCGCCGCCCAGATCGCGCGCCAATGCGCGATAAAATGAGGTTGTGCCGGTTGGTGTGATGCTGGTTTCGGCAAGCGCAGAGGTTGTAAACAGATTCTTCACTGCCTGCCAGGGGCCGGAAATGGTGGCGGCGGATTCGATGGTGCAGATGCCGTTCGTGAAGGCGCCCGAGAGGGACAGCTCGCCCGAACGCGTGGCGGAGTCGATCATCAATGGTTGAGCTGAACAGAGTGATGTCAGGAGGGTGCCCAGAAACGCCTTGAATGCAGCACGTTCGATCATTCCACCCAGTACTTATGAATCCGCGTTCGGGGTGTTACCGGTCGAAATGCTCGGCCTGTTCGAGGGCGGTGCGGAGCTGGTCCAGCATTGTCGTTTCGGGGGCAAATTTGTTTTCGGGCCACGGAGCGTCGCCGACCGTGCTTTTCAAGGCGGCGATGATGCGGGAATCGAGTTGAGCACGCGCTGCGAGGACGCGAGGCGGTTCGGGAAAGATCTCCAATGGTGTGAGCCCCAGATGGCGGTGGCGTTCAAAGTGGGAGCGATACGCCACTCCCGCGTCGACGTTTCCGTGGAGAACCAAACGAACTGTCTCCGCGGTGCTGATGACGGTCTGTCCCGACTCAAGCCCCTGATCGACGATATTGGTTGTGAATTGCAAATCCTTCGCGCGTAAGCCCGCAGCGAAGAGCCGGGCCTTGGCCCAAATTGTTAAAGAGAGGTCAGCGTCCGGAAAAGCAATCGAGCGATTGCGGAGCTCGCCGACGCTGAGGTTCGTGCGGGCGAAAATCACGCCTTCGCGAGAGGCCTTCGCCTGCGCGATTGCAGCCACTCCTGGCGCCGCCCGTTGCGCGCGAAGAAAATCCACGGCGCTGAGCACAATGAAATCGGCGTCGCCGCGGATCAGGCTTTCCTCCTCCTGGCTGAAGCGCTTAAGCAAGAGCAATTGGAATGCGACCTTCTCGCCGAGTTGCTGATGCATGTGAGTTTGAAAGCTGCTGAGAAGGCGAGCGTAGCGTTGCGCCATGGAGGATGGGCCGTCATCGGCGCTCACGGCGAAGGTGAGTTGGTATTTTGCGCTGCGCACGTCAATGGGCGAGACCCCGGCCAGGATCGCGAGTTCGCGCGAGGAAATCATGACGGATTGGGTATTAGGCTCGCGCCAAAGGCGGCTAATCTTTTCCATGCCTTCATCGAAGGCGAGGTCGCGGTCGAGTTGGATTTGGCGACGCTGTTCACTGACGGTTTGCAGCAGCAGCAAGGCGATCGAGAGTCCCGCGCAGAGACTGAGGATCAGGGAGGCGCCAACAGGATTGCGCTTCATCCAGCGGGTGAGACGATGCAGGGAGCTGACAGGCCTGGCCTGGACAGGACGGCCGTTGGCAAAATTGTCGAGGTCCTGGGCCAAAGCTTCCGCTGAGCTATAGCGATTCAACGGATCCTTCTCGAGGCACTTGAGGCAGATCGTCGCCAGATTGCGATGGGCACCACGAGGCCTGGGGGGCGGCTCGTCTGCGATTTGGCGGAAGATCTCGAGCTGGCTCGCACCCTGAAATGGCGGATGGCCGCTGAGCATCGCGTAGAGCACCGCACCCAGAGAGTATATGTCTGATGCGCAACCGACGTCGCCGCCGCGAACCTGTTCCGGCGACATGTAACTCGGGGTGCCAGGCAGGTCCCCCGAGCCCGTGAGATGAGGAGCACCGGGTTCCGGCTGAAGAATCTTCGCCAAGCCGAAATCCGTCAGGTGCGGGACGCCTTCGCAGTCGATGAGGATGTTTGCAGGCTTGAGATCGCGGTGCACCACGCCACGAACGTGAGCGTGGTGCACCGCGCGCGCGATTGTAGCCATCAATCGCGCGATCTCCCCATGCGGCTGGCTCGCGAAGTTGCCACGGACGATTTGCGCCTGAAGGCTTTCGCCGTCGATGTAATCCATGCTGAAGAAGGGCTGGCCGTTGATTTCGCTAATTTCATGGAGGCGCACGATATTGGGATGGTCCAGGCGCGCGGCAGCTTCGGCTTCGACGGTGAAGCGACACAAGGCCGATGGCGCGGCCGCGTGAATGTTGCGGATCAACTTGAGCGCGACTCGCGAGCCATCGGTGATACGCCGAGCTTCATAGACCACGCCCATGCCGCCCGCGCCAATCTGCCGGCCGAGTTCGTACTGGCCGAATTGCCGGCTATTCAGATCAAAGGGGAGATCGTCCGGAGCCGTGCAGGCGAGCTGAATAAGGCAGGAGGGGCATTGCCCCGCGATGGCGTCCGGGGGCAAAGGTGAACCACACGCGGCGCAAGTTTGCTGTATCGTCACGGAAGCTCCTTCACGCGATAGAAGGCGGCCGCGTCGCCGGCTTCGTCAATGAACGTGATGACGTTATTTGAAGCTGTGACTGTTTGGGCGGGCAGCCATGCGGGCGGGGCGAGCGATCCTGAGCGCCACAATTGATAGCTCTTGCCGGCAATCACCTTGCAGGTGATCGCGACGCGAGCTGCGGGTTCTTGAGTGACCGAAATGATCTTCAAGGGCGGAGAGTCCGCATAGCCCGGCGAACCGAGGTCCAACCCGTCTTTGGAGCGGAAG
>DASRHX010000932.1:0-30295 GCA_035650295.1 Bryobacteraceae bacterium
AACGGCATATGCCGAATGGGTACTGGGGAGCGACCGTGAGGAAACCCAGCATTTTGTGGTTACAAACTGGAACGCCGAGCACTCCTGCCTTCTGACGCGGAATTCACATCGAACGGACTATGGAAAACATGTGGCCTTCGCGGCTATCTTTCCGCCGGCCACCAGTTTCACAGCGGATCGAACGGCATTTCTGGGCCGAAACGGATCGCCTCAGGCGCCTGCCGCTCTGAGGTACAAGAGGCTTTCGGGACGTTCTGGCGTAACACTCGATCCATGCGCGGCCTTGCAATCGACCATCGATCTTGCGCCAGGCGCCGAGACAGTTCTCCTCTTTCTGCTTGGTGAAGCAGAGGATGAGCAGGAGGCTCTGCGGCTGACGGCTCATTATCGCCAGATACAGGCAGTCGAATCGGCCTTTGCGGAAACATGCAAGTGGTGGGATGGCCTATTGGGTACGTTACAAGTACAGACACCAATACTCTCGGTGAATTTGCTCGTCAATCGTTGGCTGCTCTATCAAACGCTTAGCTGCCGCATCTGGGGCCGTTCGGCGTTTTATCAGTCCGGAGGAGCTTTCGGATTCCGCGATCAATTGCAGGACGTGCTGGCGTTGATAACGGCGGCTCCCCATATGACTCGCGAACACATTCTACTCGCCGCCTCCCGCCAGTTTCCCGAGGGAGACGTGCAGCATTGGTGGCATCCGCCTGCCGGCGGCGGCGTCCGGACTCATTGCTCGGACGATTTGCTGTGGCTACCGTTCGCGGTCTGCCATTATGTACGCGCGACGGGCGATCTGGAGATCCTGAACGAGCGCGTCCCATTCCTGAATGGCCCGGCGCTCAAAGAAGATGAGGGCGACGCCTACTATGTGCCCGCGGTCTCGGCGGAGGAAGCCACCATATTCGAGCATTGCCGCCGCTCCCTCGAACGATCCCGCAAGCGAGGCATACATGGCCTTCCGCTGATGGGCGCGGGCGATTGGAACGATGGAATGAATCTGGTGGGCAAGGAGGGGAAGGGCGAAAGTGTCTGGCTTGCCTGGTTCCTCATCGATACGCTGCAAAAGTTCGCCGCACTTTGCGTCCAACTAGGGGAAATGGATCTTGGCAAGGAGTACCGAGCGGAAGCGGAGCAATTGAAGGACGCGGTCGAGTTCAATGCCTGGGACGGAGAGTGGTACCTGAGGGCGTTTCATGACGACGGAACGCCGCTGGGCTCCCACGAGAACCCGGAAGCCAAAATCGACTCCATCGCCCAGTCATGGGGAGCAATCAGCGAAGCCGCGCTACCTTCACGGGCGGCTTCGGCCATGGCGGCAGTGGAGAAATATCTGGTGCGGGAGAAGGAGCGTATTGTGCTGTTGTTCGATCCTCCCTTCGACGTTTCCGAGCCGCATCCCGGATACATTCAGGGATACCCGCCAGGTGTCCGTGAGAATGGCGGCCAGTATACACACGGGGCGCTTTGGGTGGCACAGGCCTATGCGCGGATGGGAGAGGCGGAAAAGGCTGTCAGGACTCTACAGCTACTCAATCCGATCGAACGAACACGGACGCCGGAGCAAGTGGCGCAATACCAAGGTGAGCCTTACGTGATGCCGGCCGATGTGTACAATCTGGAAGGTAAACAAGGGCGCTGCGGTTGGTCGTGGTACACCGGCTCGAGCGGATGGATGTACCGAATCTGGGTCGAAGAAGTGCTGGGCTTCCAGTTGCGCGGAGACGCACTGGAATTGCGGCCTAGAATTCCGGAGAGTTGGCCGGAGTGTTCCCTCACCTACCGCTATCGAAGCTCCGTGTATGAGATCACGTTGGTAAACGCGATGGGCGAACCCGGTGCCACCCAGCTGGAGCTCGACGGCGCCATCATTCCGGGAAATCGTGTCCCGCTCACCGACGATGGCAGGACACACACAGTTCGTCTGCGGATATCGCGGACCCGCCTGTTGCCTGACCGGGAAGCGCCAGTTCGCACTGACTTTGTAACGCCTGAAAGATTCTAAGAAAACGCGCCACGCGCCTGCCGCGCGCGAGACCTTTTGGTCCATCAAATGCACCTTTGTGCATCCAACGTCTCGTATCATTTTGGATAGGCGTATCTGGATGGCCGGATATGCAGGGAGAATTGTGCCACTCCAGTACTGTCTCAATGGAAGTAATGGGGCCTCACCCGATCGGAGGAGACGTAAAAAGGTAATGGGTGAGAGAATATTTCCCTGCGTTGTGTTAGTGCGGTTTCATTCTGCCAAACTCGCTCAAGAACCGTACTATGTGAACTGGACTTCATAAATCTTTGGAGAGGGACCCATGCGAACCGCAGCGACTACTACTTCCTTAGACCAGACCAAGCTTCTCAGCACACTCGTCAGTTTTCAGAAAGGGGATTTCTCCGCCAGATTGCCAGTGGACCGCACTGGGATGGCGGGGAAGATCGCAGACACTCTCAACTCCATTTTTGAAATGAATCAATTGCTGCGTGACGAGCTCGCTCGCGTAGCAAGCGAAGTGGGGAAAGAGGGCCGAATCGCCGAGCGCGCAAGTGTCTTCTCGGCCCGCGGCGATTGGACAGAATGCGTCAATTCCGTCAACGAACTCATTGGCGATCTCGTACGGCCGTCAACAGAGGTAGCGCGCGTCATCGGTGCGGTTGCGAAAGGCGATCTATCGCAGACCATGGCGATTGATGTGGACGGCCGGCCGTTAAAGGGCGAGTTTTTGCACACGACCCGCATCGTCAATACGATGGTCGACCAGCTCAACAGCTTCGCTGGCGAGGTTACGCGCGTTGCTCGTGAGGTTGGCACCGAAGGCAAATTAGGCGGGCAAGCAGACGTCAAGGGTGTGGCCGGCGTTTGGAAGGACCTGACGGATTCAGTCAATTCCATGGCGGGTAACCTGACCGCTCAGGTTCGTAGTATCGGCGACGTAACTACCGCGGTTGCGAAAGGAGACCTCTCACGAAAGGTCACCGTCGAGGTTCGCGGCGAGATCCTCGAGCTCAAGAACACAATCAACACCATGGTGGACCAACTAAGCTCGTTTGCGAGCGAAGTTACGCGCGTCGCCAAAGAGGTTGGAACGGAAGGTAATCTCGGCGGCCAGGCTGAAGTACGCGGCGTGGACGGCGTGTGGAAGGACCTAACCGAGAACGTCAACCTGATGGCCGCGAACTTGACCTCTCAAGTTCGCAATATCGCCGACGTTACGACGGCGGTGGCGAAAGGCGATCTGTCGCGAAAGATCACTGTTGAAGTGCGCGGTGAGATTTTGGAGTTGAAAAACACCATCAACACGATGGTCGATCAGCTCAACGCGTTTGCAGGCGAAGTAACGCGCGTCGCGCGCGAAGTCGGCACCGAGGGCAAACTCGGCGGTCTCGCCGAAGTGCCGGGCGTTGCGGGCGTTTGGAAGGATCTCACCGATTCGGTCAACTCCATGACCGGTAATCTGACGGCTCAAGTCCGCAATATTGCCGAAGTAACGACCGCCGTGGCTAATGGCGATCTATCTCGCAAAATCACCGTTGACGTGCGTGGCGAGATTCTGGAACTGAAGAACACGATCAACACAATGGTCGATCAGCTTAGCTCTTTCGCCAGCGAGGTCACGCGTGTTGCAAAGGAGGTTGGTACCGAAGGCAAGCTGGGCGGCCAGGCGAATGTGCTGGGAGTCGCCGGCACTTGGAAGGATTTGACGGATTCGGTCAACTCAATGGCCGGAAACCTGACGAATCAGGTGCGCAACATCGCCGACGTGGCTACCGCGGTGGCGCAGGGAGACTTGTCCACGAAGATCACGGTCGCCGCACGCGGGGAAATTCTCGAACTGAAAGACACCATCAACACCATGGTGGACCAATTAAACGCCTTCGCCAGCGAAGTGACTCGAGTCGCGAGAGAGGTTGGTACGGAAGGAAAACTCGGCGGCCAGGCAGACGTTCGAGGTGTTGCCGGGACGTGGAAGGACCTCACGGAGAGCGTCAACTCGATGGCGTCGAATTTGACGGCGCAAGTACGCAACATCGCGGAAGTGACGACTGCGGTCGCCCGTGGCGATCTATCCCGTAAGATCACCGTCGTCGTGCGCGGGGAGATTCTGGAGCTGAAGGATACGATCAACGTAATGGTCGATCAGCTCAATGCCTTTGCGGGTGAGGTAACTCGCGTGGCGCGCGAGGTCGGCACGGAAGGGCGATTGGGCGGGCAGGCCGACGTCCGCGGCGTGGCCGGCGTTTGGAAAGACCTTACGGACTCAGTGAACTCGATGGCAGGCAACCTGACGGCGCAGGTACGCAACCTCGCCGACGTTACCACCGCGGTCGCCAAGGGCGATCTCTCCCGCAAGATTACCGTCGAAGTGCGCGGCGAGATTCTGGAATTGAAGAACACGATCAATACGATGGTGGACCAGCTTTCCTCATTTGCGAGCGAAGTAACGCGCGTGGCTCGCGAGGTTGGAACGGAGGGCAAACTCGGTGGTCAAGCCGACGTGCGCGGCGTAGCTGGAACGTGGAAGGACTTAACGGAAAGCGTCAACTCGATGGCGTCGAATCTCACGGCGCAGGTTCGCAACATTGCGGAAGTCACCACGGCCGTGGCCACGGGAGATCTTTCGAGGAAGATCACCGTGGATGTGCGCGGCGAAATCCTCGAGCTGAAAAATACGATCAATACGATGGTCGACCAGCTTTCATCCTTTGCCAGCGAGGTGACGCGCGTAGCGCGCGAGGTGGGTACTGAGGGGCGCTTGGGAGGCCAGGCTCACGTGCCAGAGGTGGCGGGAACGTGGAAGGACTTGACCGACTCCGTGAATTGGATGGCCTCCAACCTCACGAACCAGGTGCGCAACATCGCCGATGTCACGACCGCGGTCGCGAGAGGCGACCTGTCGCGCAAGATCACCGTGGATGTGCGCGGGGAAATCCTGGCGCTGAAGGACACGATCAACACGATGGTGGATCAGTTGAGCTCCTTCGCCAGCGAAGTGACGCGCGTGGCCAAGGACGTGGGGACGGAAGGCAAATTGGGCGGCCAAGCGAACGTGCCCAACGTTGCGGGTACTTGGAAGGATCTGACTGACTCCGTGAATTCGATGGCATCGAACCTGACCAATCAGGTTCGCAATATTGCCGAGGTGACCACCGCGGTGGCCCGAGGCGATCTGTCGCGCAAAATCACGGTCGACGTACGAGGCGAAATTCTTTCGTTGAAAGACACGATCAACACGATGGTCGATCAGCTCAGTTCATTTGCCAGTGAAGTGACCCGTGTAGCGCGCGAAGTGGGCACGGAGGGTAAGCTCGGCGGCCAGGCGGACGTAAAAGGCGTGGCCGGAGTTTGGCAGGATCTAACCGATTCAGTAAACTTCATGGCGGGCAACCTCACCGCGCAAGTTCGGAACATTGCGGACGTCACGACCGCCGTTGCACGAGGAGACCTCTCCCGCAAAATCACCGTCGATGTCCGCGGCGAGATTCTCGCCCTTAAAGAGACGATCAACACGATGGTGGACCAATTGAGCTCCTTCGCCAGCGAGGTCACACGCGTGGCTACGGATGTGGGAACGGAAGGAAAACTAGGAGGCCAGGCCAATGTGCCAGGCGTCGCGGGTACGTGGAAGGATCTAACCGATTCCGTGAACTCGATGGCGTCAAATCTTACGAATCAGGTCCGCAATATCGCCGAAGTGACTACGGCAGTGGCACGCGGCGATTTGTCGCGAAAGATCACCGTGGACGTACGCGGCGAGCTGCTTTCGCTGAAGGACACGATCAACACGATGGTGGACCAGCTCAATTCGTTTGCCAGCGAGGTGACGCGCGTCGCGAGAGAAGTGGGAACGGAGGGCAAGCTGGGTGGACAGGCCGAAGTTCGCGGCGTGGCCGGCACATGGAAGGATCTCACCGATAACGTCAACTTGATGGCTGCGAATTTAACGACTCAGGTGCGCGGCATCGCCAAGGTGGTGACCGCGGTTGCCAACGGCGACCTGAAGCGGAAGCTTGTGCTGGAAACCAAAGGAGAGATCGCCGAGCTCGCGGAAACGATCAACGCCATGATCGACACGCTGGCAACCTTTGCGGACCAGGTGACCAGCGTTGCCCGCGAAGTGGGAATTGAAGGAAAGTTGGGGGGACAGGCCCGCGTGCCCGGCGCCGCGGGAATCTGGCGCGATCTAACCGACAACGTGAACCAGCTGGCGGCGAATCTGACTTCGCAAGTACGTGCCATCGCGGAAGTCGCCAACGCCGTAACCAGCGGAGATTTGACCCGGTCAATTGCCGTCGAAGCGCAAGGCGAAGTGGCCGGGCTAAAGGACACGATTAACCAGATGATCGTCAATCTGGCCCAAACTACTCAGAAAAACAATGAGCAGGACTGGCTCAAGACGAACATCGCCAAATTTACACGTCTCGTCCAGGGGCAACGCGACCTACTCGCCGTTTCTCAGCTGCTGCTATCAGAGATGATTCCGCTCGTCGGGGCGCAGCACGGCACGTTCTACATTCTTGACCAAAGCGACGACCAGCCCTCGCTCAAGCTGTTGGCGGGATATGCCCACCGGCCGGGAACGGGGACGCCGGCCGCGATTATGATCGGCCAGGGAATGGTCGGCCAAGCGGCTGCGAACAAGAAGAAAGTGGTAGCCACAGGAATTCCCGAGGATTTCTTCAAGATCTCCTCGAGCCTCGGTGAAGCTTCGCCGCGTTCGGTTGTAGTGCTTCCGATTCTTTACGAGGGCGAAGTCAAGGCAGTTATCGAGCTCGCGTCGTTCGGCGATTTCAACGACGTCATTTTGGCCTTCCTCGATCACCTGGCTGAATCAATGGGTATTGTACTCAACACCGTCGCCGCGACGATGCGCACGGAAGAGTTGCTGAAGCAGTCGCAAGCGCTCGCGGAGGAGCTGCAGAAGACAAACGCCGAACTCGAAGAAAAGGCGCAATTGCTGGCCGAGCAGAAAACAGAAGTGGAAGCCAAGAACCAGGAGGTGGAGCAGGCCAAGGCCGCTCTCGAGGAGAAAGCCGAACAACTCGCCCTTACCTCAAAGTACAAGAGCGAGTTCCTGGCGAATATGAGTCACGAGCTGCGCACTCCATTGAACAATTTGCTCATCCTCGCTAGAATGTTGGCTGAAAACACGGAGCGCAACCTGTCCGCCAAGCAGGTCAAATTTGCCGAGACGATTCACTCTTCCGGTACGGATCTGCTGGCCTTGATCAACGACATTCTCGATTTGAGCAAGATTGAATCCGGAAAGATGGATGTCGATCTTGGCGCTGTCCGGCTCTCCGATCTGCAGGACTACTGCTTGCGAACCTTCCGCCACGTTGCGGAAGGAAAGAATCTCGAATTCTCGGTGGAGTTGGATCCGGCGTTAACGGACAGCATTCACACCGACGCCAAGCGTCTTCAACAAGTACTCAAGAACCTTCTCTCCAACGCGCTGAAGTTCACCGCGAGCGGATCCGTGAAGTTGGAGATTCGAGCAGCCACGGGCGGTTGGTGGCCAGGGCATCCGATTCTGAGCCGCGCGTCCAACGTCATAGCTTTCGCCGTGAGTGATACCGGCATTGGCATCCCTCGCGAGAAGCAAAACATAATCTTCGAAGCGTTCCAGCAGGCCGACGGCACCACCAGCCGCAAATATGGAGGGACCGGCTTGGGACTGTCGATTAGCCGCGAATTGGCTCGGCTGCTGGGCGGCGAGATCCAACTGCAAAGCCAATCGGAAATCGGAAGCACCTTCACTCTTTTCCTTCCGCAAGTCTTCATCGCAAGCGGTGTCACCCAGCGCCACGACCTTCCGAAGACGCTTCCCGCGCAACAGAACTTACTCGATCCCGTGATGCCCTCCGACATCAGTCTGATTCTGCCCGCGCCGGCGATGGCGAAAGCGACAGCCGCGGCACTGGTGGAAGATACGTCGATAGAAGACGACCGGAACAACATCGAGCCAGGCGATCCTGTTCTGCTCATCGTGGAAGATGACCCCAATTTCGCGCGCGTGCTGGTTGAGTTTGCGCATCAGCACGGATTGAAAGCGCTGGCGGCGCTGCGCGGTTCGACCGCGCTTACGCTAGCTCGAGAGTTTAAGCCGGACGTGATCACCCTTGACATTTCACTGCCGGATATCACCGGATGGGTGGTGCTGGACCGGTTGAAGCACACCCCCGCCACGCGCCACATTCCCGTCCACGTGATTACTGGAGACGAAGACCGGCGCCTTGGTCTTGCTTTAGGAGCCATGACGTACCTCCAGAAGGCGGTCGAGCAGGATCGGCTCTCGACGGTTTTCCAGGCGATTGGGGACTCAGCACGTCCGCATCAAAAGCGAATCTTGTGCATCTGTGCGCCAGAAGAGCGAAACGTGATTGTGGAGAGTCTTGGCGGGGAAGACCTCGAGTTGCTTTGGGCTGATAGCGAGCAGCACGCACTGGAGTTCTTTGCTTCCCAACGTTGCGACGGCGTAGTCGTTGCAATTTCTCGATTTTCTCCCAACCCGGCGGATCTGCTTGCCGAACTGCAGCGGCTTGGCGGCGATCTCACGCCACCCGCGATCGTCTATGGCGCGCGACTATTGGATGCGACCACGCTTACGGCCATTGGCCGTCTAGGCCGCAATAGCGTGATCCGCTACGCGCGCACCGCCGAAAGCTTGCTCGACGAAAGCGTCGTGCTGTTCCATCGGCGGGAGGATCTTCTTTCTGCGCAGCAACAGAGTAGCTTGATTTCCTTAAGGGAAAATGATCCGCTGCTCGCAAACAAGCGGGTGCTTGTCGTGGACGACGATCTCCGCAATATTTTTGCTCTTACAAGCGTACTGGAGCACCACAACATTCAGGTGCTCCACGCGGAGAACGGGCGCGCGGGAATCGAACTGTTGAAGGCGACGCCCGGTGTCGACTGCGTGCTGATGGATATTATGATGCCGGAAATGGATGGCTACGAAACCATGCGCGCTATCCGGGCATTGCCGCAATTCAAGACGCTTCCGATCATCGCGCTGACGGCAAAGGCCATGATCGGTGACCGGCAAAAGTGTCTGGAAGCCGGCGCCTCCGACTACATCGCAAAGCCTGTCGAATTGGAACAGCTGTTCTCCGTTCTCAGGGTTTGGATTTGGCGCGCGCTGGAGGCGGAAAGCGGACACAGCCTCACACGAGGCGACCACGGTAGTGCAGGATATTCCGCGGATCGTTCCGTGGAAATTGAAGATGACCGAAAGGCCCTGCTCCCGGGGGAGCCTGCTCTGTTCATTGTGGAAGACGATCCAGTCTTCGCACAAATTCTGATGGGAATGGCTCACGAACGTGGGTTGAAAGTAATTGTAGAGTTGTGCGGCTCGACGGCGGTCTCCATCGCTCGCGAGTTCCGCCCAAGCGCGATTACACTGGACATCTCACTTCCCGACTTGGGTGGATGGACCATTCTGGACCGTATCAAGCATGATCCCGTGACACGGCACATCCCCGTTCACATCATTTCGGGTGACAGCGACCGCCGCCGAGCGCTTGCTCTCGGTGCTATCACATACGTACAAAAAGCTGGAGATGAGGACTTGTCTTCGACTTTCCGGGTGATTGGCGAGTCGGCGGCGATAAGGCCGAAGAAAGTGTTGATCGCCGCCGCGAATCCCAAATCGCTGGAAGCCGCTTTGGAAGCTAAGGATGTCCAACTATCTACCGCTTCTACCTTGCAGGAAGCGCTCGCGGTGATCGAGCATCAGTACCTTGATGGTGTCGTAATAGAAGCGTTGAGCGGATTCTCCTTCAATCTGATCGAAGAGATTCAGCGGCGAATAGCTCGATACACTCCACCCGTGATCGTCCATTCCGAAGCGCCGGTGCAGGCAGCTGACTATGTGAGGTTCGCGCGGCTGGCACAGGTAAGCCCGGTCCGTCTTACGACGTCGGTCGCAAATCTGCTGGATGAGACGATCGTTCTTCTCGGCCGGCGGGAGGATGAACTGAGCCCAGCTCACCGAGATGCGATACGGGACTTGAGGCGAATCGATCCGGTCCTAGCCGGGAAGCGCATACTCGTGGTGGACGACGACGCCACAAGTCTATTCACCCTAACAAGCGTGCTGGATCATCAGCACGTTGAGGTCACCCATGCCGATGGCGGCGACGCGGCGTTGGCGCGGTTGGAAGCGGGGCTCGCAGTGGACTGCATTCTCATGGATATTACAATGCCCAATATGGATGGGTATGAAGCCACACGCAGGATCCGCAAAATCCACGGGCTCGAAGCCGTGCCTATTGTGGCGTTCACCGGGAAAGTGTTGGCGGGAGATCGAGAGCGATGCCTTGCCGCGGGAGCGACCGACTACATAGCGAAGCCGGTGGATCTAGTGCAATTGCTTTCCATTCTTCGGATACAAATGGCCGGGTTTGATTCCGGCCGCGCCGCGGCAAGCGAAGTGAAGGATTGATCAGTGCCAGGCACACGACGATCTCCGTCTATCGAATCGATCGACAAGAATGCGCCCGTGACGCGCCTGCTGCTCGTAGATGACGATGAGAGTAACCTTCTTTCGCTAGACGCAGCTCTTGAAGGAACCGCTGATGAACTTGTATCCGTGCGATCAGGCGAAGAAGCGTTGCGAGAAATCCTGGAACGCGACTTTGCCGCGATCCTCCTGGATGTCAAGATGCCAGGTCTCGACGGATTCGAAACCGCCGAGATGATCCGCAACAGAAAGCGGTCTCGACACACGCCGATCCTATTCTTGACGGGTTACCGCAGCGATGACCAATTGTTCCGGGGCTATCACCTCGGAGCAGTCGATTTTCTTTTCAAACCGATTATTCCCGAGATTCTACGTTCGAAGGTCTCGGTGTTTGTCGAACTCGCGCGCAATGCAAACCTGGTAAAAGAGCAAGCGGAAATACTGGGGAGAGCGGAACAACGGTTCCGCATGTTGCTAGAGGCAGCGCCCGACGCCATGCTTATTCTCGGGGAAGATGGCCGTATCACGTTGGTGAACACGCGGACCGAAGAGTTGTTCCAGCGGAAGCGCAGAGAATTATTGGGCCGGCACTTTTCCGAACTGGTTCCTCAATGGACCTTCGCCACTCAGGCGCATGGCATGGAGATGCTGGCTGTGTGCAGCAATGGCAAGATGTTTCCGGCTGACCTCACGTCGAGTCCGCTCCGCACGGAAGAGGGCTTGCTGACCACGGTAGTAGTGCGTGACATCAGCGAACGCAAGTTAGCCGAGGAGCGCATTCGACGGCTAAATAGCGAACTGGAATCTCGAGTCGCTGCACGCACCAAGGAACTTGTCCGGTCGAACGAAACGCTTCGACAGTTCGCATGGGCTGCCAGTCACGACCTTCAGGAGCCTTTGAGGAACGTAATCATTTTTTCTC
Organism: Bryobacteraceae bacterium; assembly: GCA_035650295.1. Classification (GTDB taxonomy): domain Bacteria; phylum Acidobacteriota; class Terriglobia; order Bryobacterales; family Bryobacteraceae; genus JAFLBB01. The sequence goes on from DASRHX010000932.1 coordinate 11,380, forward strand.
AATTGCTTGCCCGGAAGATTACTCCTGAACAGAATGAAGAGGGCATGAATTTCCTTGATGAAATTCTGACGGGAGGCCGCCGGCTCGAACGCCTTCTGCAAGCGCTGCGCGAATACGTGCAGGCATCGGATGCAGGGCAGCATGAACTTGTAGCCACCGATGCGCTTTGGTGTTTGAAAGGCGCAATAGAAAATTTAGGCGCCTCAATAGTGGAATTGGATGCGAAGATCGAACATGGACCGCTTCCGCGGGTGTTTGCGGTGCCCGTTCTGCTTATTCAGATATTTCAAAACCTAATCGGCAATTCGCTGAAGTATCGTTCGAGCGAGCCAGTTCGAATCCGGATCGATCACGCCGTGGCCGATGAAGAGTTCACATTCTCGGTTCAGGATAATGGAATTGGGATCGACGCCGAGTATCATGACCGCGTATTCGGCGTGTTTAAACGGCTCGGAGCCGAAAGGGAAGGGATTGGAATGGGTTTGGCTATCTGCAAAACCGCGGTCGAGCGTTGGGGTGGGAGAATTTGGGTCGAATCAGAAGTTGGCCGAGGCTCAACATTCCGATTTACCATTCCGAATGCCTCCGGGTCCAGCTAATCTGAAAAGGCAAAAAAACAGCCTGACGTGGTAGCGCCAGGCTGTGACATAAGTCTCTCTAGCCGCAGGGAACGTGGCCCCGCGGCCAATTTTCGATATTCAGTGCCGTCTAACCGGCTCCTCCGATACCGGCTAAACTTGCTGATTAGCGAATCGCCTTGACCTATGCAATTTAAGGACCAATCTTCGCGCGAATCTGAACTGCGTCGAATTATTGCGAAAGTCCGCTACGAGAGATGCCTGCTATCACGATGGAACGGGGCAACTGGGAAGACTTTACCCTCCAAATCTTCTCAGATCATTCCTGCTCTGGCCCCAAAACGTCCTTGATCAGTTGTCCCAGTTTCATGAAGTCATCCAGATTTGATGGCTTCGTGAAGTACGCGTGCGCACCCAAACTGCTAACCTCGTGCTTGTCCTCAGGCGCCGCCGAGGAGCTCATGGCGATCACGCGCGTTGTTTTGAACCGTTCAAAACCGCGGATCCGTGCGAGCACCTCCTGCCCGGACTTTCGAGGCAGGTTCAAATCCAACACGATCAGGTCCGGCCATAAGGGGGAATCTTTGACTGCCGCGAGTTCTTCCAAATACCGGATCGCCTGTTCACCATCCCTCACAGCGTGCAGTTGATGAGGAATGTTGTGCTCGGCGAGCGCGGACTGAACAAGGAAGACGTCGCCGCGATTGTCTTCCACCAGTAGAATTACGATCGCGACAACCGAAGGTTCAGACATGGCAATTCACGGACGTGGCGAGAACGCTTTTCGAACCTGAGCTTCCTCCTCTCGCCCGAGCAACACATTTTGCAGCGGCAGACGTTGTATCGTAGCATGCCGCACAGCCCGATTCCATGCGACCCTGCCGGCGGCGGGCGATTGAACGTAACAGCCGTCATATTCACCGTGTCTTCAGTCAGGACAGTGCGCCGTTGCACTCAAATTCACGGTAGATGGCATAGGAGGTTTTCATGCACCGGAAGATCGGAGTAGCGATGTTGCTCACATTGGCTGCCGCGCTTGTCGCGCAGGAGCCAGACAACACGAAGAAAAATGAACGAGATCGAAAAGTGGGAGCGGTGACTGCCGATCAGCAGAAGGAAAGCCCAGCCGACCGGGCTTTGACTCAGAAGATTCGCAAAGCCGTCGTCGACGCGGACGGAATGTCCACGTATGGAAAGAACGTCAAGATCGTTAGTCGTGACGGCAAGGTGACGTTGCGCGGTCCCGTCAACAACCAAGAGGAAAAGGGCAAGATCGAAGAGCTTGCCAAGACCATCGCCGGCGAAAGCAACGTCGTCAATGAACTGGAAATTAAAGGAGTAAAGCAATGAGCAAGAACATTTCCGTATACGGCATTATGCCTTCTGAAACGCAGTTGGCATCCTGCTTGAATCGTTTGCGTGGCGCTGGATTCCGGCCCGAGGATGTCTCCATTCTGATGCCAGAGAATCTAGGCAACAAGGACTTTGCGCACGAACAAAGCTCCAAAGCCCCAGAAGGCGCTGCGACGGGTGGCTTGGCCGGTGGAGTATTGGGCGGCGCTTTGGGCTGGCTGGTGGGCGTCGGAGCCCTTGCGGTTCCCGGTCTGGGACCTTTCATTGCCGCCGGTCCCATCATGGCCATGTTGGCGGGAGCCGGTGCGGGCGCCGCCGTGGGAGGAGTTGCGGGCGGCTTGATTGGCCTGGGCCTGCCCGAGTATGAAGCCAAGCGGTACGAGGGAAGAATCAAGAAGGGTGGGATACTTCTGTCGGTCCACTGTGACAACAGCGAATGGGCGAGCAAGGCGGAAGATATTCTCCTCGCGTCTGGCGCCGAGGACACGTCTAAGACAGGAGAGGCCTCGGCCGACTACGCGGAAACGGATAAGCCCGTTCGACGCTAACCCGAAGGGCCCTGCCTCAGAGTTGTGTATGCATCTCCGGGCAGAGCCCTAGCGCCGGTGGAGAACGCCGTCATCACGCATGCTCACTCCGATCCTGCGCGAGCCGGGTCCCTCCATTACCTCACTTCCGTTGGGGGAGAATCCACCCTTCGAGCGCGGCTGGGAGAGCAGGTAGACATCTCCGCCATCGCCTACGGGCAACAAATTCGGTTGGGGGGATGTGAATATATCCCTACACCCCGCGGGCCTTCCTTGCTTTTTTCGACGGTCGGTCTTCAAACGTTTCAACGATTCCTCCAGTTGCTCGGTGGCCGATTGCGATGTGCGCCCGTCGATTTTCGTCATCAGAAATGCGCGTTGGCGATAGCCGTCCTGAAGCGCCTTGCCCTTCCGCCGTTCCGCTTCTCCCTCGTCGTAATCCCAACTTTTGTCCATGAAGGTGATTCCTTGATCGATACCGGCGCGGATCAGGCGGATCGCCTCCTTCGCCGGAAGATGCTTTTGCCCGAGGTGAGAGCTGCACTTTCTAATCCGCCGGCCTGAAGCGTGATGCGTAAATTTTTCCGCCTTCCGAGCGCCAATTGGCTGCGTTTTTCAGCACGGAGAAGCAAAAAGGGTCTGGAGCACTTTGGTAACATCCTTGCAACTGAATACGGCGAGGGAAGTGTGAAAAAAAGGAGATGTTCAAAAAAATATGAAACTCAAACTTCTTAGCACCCTTACATTGTTTGGGATGTTGTCCGTGGTGGGCTTGGCCCAGGGGGACGACGATAAGGGCAAGGGCAAGATGCACGGCAAGACGATGACCGGCTGCCTTTCCACTAGTCCGAGTGGAACCGAATACCTTTTTGTGGAAGAAGGCACCGGCAAGCAAATTACAGTGGCGGGCAACCCGGACCTAGCGAAGCACTCCGCTAACCACAAGGTGAAAATCACCACCGCGGCTGAAACTCCCAGCAGCACGGCTGGAGCGGCCGTCACAGTGTCGAAAATCGAACATATTTCTGATTCCTGCTCGGCTAAGTCCAAGTAGAGATGGGTGGGGTTTCCTGTGAGGTGCAGGAAACCCCGTTCGTCCGATCGAGTCGCGTGCTTATCTGGAAGCGGCTCGCTTGCGGGCAGATTGCGATGCCGGTTTCGCATCTGCGTGGCTGGGCCCCTTTCTTGAACTCTCTTGGTCTTCTTCGTCTGTCATCACTTCTTCTGACCCTTCTTCGTCGGCATCCGATTCGTAGAGCATCATCGCGACCCTGCTGAGATTTTCATCAGCAGCCTTCTCCTCATCCTCGGTCTGTTGCAGCAGTTCCGCGACGTCACCGTTGCCCATCTGTTCGGCGATGGCGCGGGCGGTGCCGTAGGCGGATATCTCGTAGTGCTCGACTCTCTGGGCCGCGGCGATGATCGCCAGGTCCCGAAGCGGGCCGGCTTCGTCTTCCAACGCTTCCGCGCCTTCGTCGATTAGGCCCTTCATACCCTTGCAGGTTTTGCCTTTGGCTGGAACGTCGAGCAGATCGAAAACCTTTTCGAGACGCTCCACCTGGCCTTTCGTTTCTTCGAGGTGTTGCTCAATTCCTTCCGCCAATTCTTCGGAGTCAGCGGCTTTTGCCATCTTCGGAAGCGCCTTCACTAGTTGCTTCTCGGCGTCATATATATCTCGTACGTTGTCAATCAGTAGTTCCTGCAGTTGTTCGGTGTTCATGGAACCTCCGAGGATAGAAGCAAGAGGCAGCGCCTGTGTTTCACGCTTTCTGATGAAGTTCTCGCGCTATTCCGCGCGTCATTTTGTAATGGAACGGGTGCGCTTCGCGGAACTTGCACGATTTCTTTACGTTCGCTGGCAGCAGGTGCGTGCAACCGCTCCGCACGGGATCTCGTCAGTGTTATTGCTTCCACGAAACTATGACAAACGTCACTCGAAGGATGTTCCTCGCCTCTATCGGCTGCGCCTCGACTCTTCTCTCGAAGCGGGCTGAAGACGATAGCTTTCCCGCTTGGAGCGCTCAGTATATCGACCGCATGCTGACGGATTCGCCTTGGGCAAAGCAGACCACCGTTTCTTATCAGCTCGATTCCATTCCAAACCGGTATTCCGAGTTCGCCCAGATTGGCATGCCGGGAGGAATTGGTCTTCCGGGGACCCAAATTCCTGGTTGGCCTCGTAGTGGAGGGAACACTGGATCGTCACCCCGCACGTGGCCTGGCGGTTCGAGTTCTGGCTCAAAAGCTGAAATGTACCTCACGACAAGATGGTCCAGCGCGCTTCCCATTCGCCGCGCATTGGCACTACAGGAATTTGGAGTCGACGGCCTGAAGGATGAGAAGGCGGTGGAATTGTTGAATCATCGGGATCCGGAATATCTGATCGAAGTCGCGGGCTTCCCTACACAAGCCATCCGGCAGGGAGCACGCCGATTTACGGCGGATCTACTCCAGTCAGGACGCTTGATCGTACCCAATCGGCCCGCGGTTAATGCGACATCGGCGAACGTGCCGGAACATGGCATGCATTTAGTGGCGACGCTCCGGTTTCCGCGATTCGACAATCTAAAGGCCAAGGATGGAACGATCGAGTTATATGCGGAGTCTGAAAAAATCCAGGTTCAGGTGCGGTTCAAGTTGAAGGAAATGGTGTATGGGGGAGGTTTGGAGTTGTAGATACCTTCCGGTTCCCCCGCGGACCAGCATACCCACGCCTGGCTAATTTATTGACAGTCTTGGAGTGCACGTGTGTGAAGACAGCGCCGAAGAAGAAGATCTGGGCTGAGTAGTAGACCCAGGCAAGCAACACGGCAAAGGAGCCGGCTGCCCCATAGGCGGACCCAAGGCTGCTCTTGCCCAGGTATAAGGAGATAGCCAGTTTCCCGACGTTGAAGAGTATGGAGGTGACAGCGGCGCCAACGAGGACATCCGACCAGGCGATGCGAAGGTCCGGCAGAACTTTGTAGATTGCTGCGAATACGAACGTGGATATGGCGAATGAGACCATGAAGTTGACGAGTTGCAACGCCCATTCAGGAAGCGGAAGTTCGCCGTTGAAGTAAGTCCCAAGTGCCGCAAGGACCGCATTTACTACCAACGAAATGAGAAGCAGGAAGCCAATACCGACAACGAGCATGAAGGCAAACAGCCGGCGTTTCATCAAATCCCAAATTTGCGTCACAACGCCTCCCGCCTCTTTGAGCGGCGGAACTTCCCAAATCGTATTCAGCGCATTTCGAAGCTCGGCAACAACGAGAGACGCGCCGAAGACGAGGGTGATCAGACCGAGAAGAGCCGGTCCCAGGCCCCGTGTGGGTTCCTGGGTGGACTTGAGCAGTGCTTGAACCGCTTCTCCCCCTTCGCGTCCAACTAATTCTTGCATCTGCCAAACGACCTGCCCTCGCGTGGCGTCGGGACCGAAGAAGACGCCGGCGATTGCGATCACGACGACCAGCAGAGGAGCCAGTGAGAACATCGTGTAATAAGCCAATGCCGCTCCAAGACGCGCGGCATCTTTTGCCGACCACTCAAAATAGGTGGCGCGAAAGAGACGCCCGATCTCGCGCTTAGGCAGCGTAAAAAAGCCGAAGGAATCGCGCAACGTCATTACGAACTGGTCGTATTTGCTGGGAAAGGTTGAGACATTGAGCGACGGCATAGCTAATGGCGGGAGATGCAATTGCTGTACCCAAATGCAAGCCGAACAAAGAGCGTATGGTAGTTCAAATGCTGGAAGATATTGAGCGAGTGAAATGAGGAGCTGATATGAAACGACTTCTTGCAGGGCTTTGGGTCTCTGGGCTCTTGTTTTCGAGCGATCTCAATCGAGGAATCGAACTCTATAAGCAGGGCAAATATTCAGAGGCAGAGTCAGAACTTCGCAGTGTCGTAACTGAGAATGACAATAATGCCCGGGCGCATCGTCACCTGGGACTGGCGATGATCGAGCAAAGGAAGTTCGATGAAGCAGCCGCGCAGCTCAATCGGGCAGCGGAACTGGAACCCGATGGCGAGACCAAGGGCGCGATGGCCCGGCTCTATGCCGAAAAAAAGGAGTTTGATCGCGTAGAAGCTGCGCTTGAAGGCGCCAGCGGTGAGGACGCCGATTATGCGCGATCGCTTCTTCAATTGCAACGGAAGCAGTATGAGGAAGCGGCGCGAGGTCTGGAGACGTATGTAGAGAGCAATCCGAACCACTCCTACGCGCACTATTATGCGGGGATGGCATATAACGGTTCAGGCCGTAAAGACAAGATGCTTTCTCATTTCGAGATGTTTCTACGTCTGAATCCGGATGCTCCGGAAGCGCGAAAGGTACGAGCAGTTCTACAAACAGGCCGGTAAGGCGATGCCAGAAACGGGCTCGCGAGGATTGCGCCTCGGCGGAATGATCGGCGGCGGAGCGCTGCTGATTCTCGTGCTTGCGATTCTGATGCTGCACACGCCCCCTGCCAGGAAGTATGCAGCGAAGCAAGCAGCGGCCATCCTGCGGCGCCAAGGGATCGACTTCGAAGCGTCGAGCCTCAACTACAATTTGTTGGATTTGTCCGCATCACTGCGTTCGGTTGTGGTGAGGTCCCCACAGGCTCCCGATCTACCGCCACTTTTGACGGCTGCGGAAGTGAATCTCGACTTGAGTTTGCGAAAGCTGATTCAGGGCAAGTACCACTTAGAAGACGCGTCGGTTGCAAAGCCAAATCTTCACGTTGTCATTGATGAACGGGGCCGCGATAACATTCCACGGCCACCGAAATCTTCATCTGGAGAGACTGACTTCTTCGTGAATCACTTCCTGCTTAGCGGGGGGACATTTCAATTTGAGGACCGGCGGCAGCGCATGGCATTACAGGTGCCCATCGAGCGCGGCGAGGTCGACGGAAATCCGCTCACGGGCAATCACGCCATTCGGCTCAGAACAATGGCGGGAGGAAGCGCCAGGCTCGAGCAGCGAACTTTTTCGCTAGGAACAATGAGCGCCGACCTGGAGGTGGAAAACGATGCGGTGAACTTGCGCAATGTTGCGCTTGCGATCGCGGACTCCCAGTTGACTCTTTCCGGCAGAGTGGATAAGTTTCAGGATCCCCGATTCGATTTGAAGGCGAATAGCGCCATTGCGCTGGAATCGCTCCTGCGTTCGGGCGGGGTGCCGCAACAGGCGTCGGGGACGGTGAACGTCGCATGGACAATCAATGGCCCGTTGGCGCAGTTGAAAGCGACCGCGCGCGCGGATGGAAAGGGACTAACGCTCGATCGCTTTCGTAACGTGGACCTGAAAGCCGAGGCGGCTTACGACGCCGCTGCCTCCAGAGTGCGAGTGGATTCTTTCAATGCGAATTCAAATCTGGGTGCGGTCCGTGGAAAAGCTGATGTAGCGCTGACGCAGCAAGCCGGTACAAGCACGGCGAATTTTTCCGCATCGCGAGTCGATGTAGGTGCGGCCATGACGGCATTAGGCCAGCCCGTGCGCGTGGCCTCAGTGGCAAACGGGCAGATCGCTGCGAAGTGGCCAGGACTTGACTTTGCAAGAGCCGGTGCGGATGCGACGGTCCGGCTGAATGAAACCAGAAGTGTACCTGTCAAAAACGTCTTGCCGGTGTCTGGCTCATTGAACGCGAAAACGCAGGGGAGTCGAACGGTGGTTGGCGTATCCGAAATACGTGCGCTTGGTACGACTGTGAACGGCCAGGTGTCCGTCGATGGGCGCGAGCGACTGGGCGGCCAGCTACGAGCAAGTTCCCCCAATGCGGGAACTACAGTGTCGCAAGTAGAGGCATTTCTTGGAAGAGATGCAGGCACTCTGCTTGGAACTCCCGTGGCAGGCAAGGTGGACGTCGCGGCCACGTTGGGAGGCACGGTTCGGCAGCCGTCGGCGAAGGCGGTGATTGATGCCCCTTCGTTACAGGCGGGAACACTGGCCGGAATTTCCGTGCGGGCCGAAGGCAGCTATGACCCCGCCATCGTGAAGTTAGACCGGTTGTCGGCGTCTTGGCAAAGCCAGACCGTGAGCGCATCGGGAGCGATCGGATTGCGTGGCAAGGAGCAATCATTGAATCTGCAAGCGCAGGCCGATCAGGTATCGATCGCGCAAGTGTTGGCGGGACTGAATCGCTCCCAAATCGATGTGGATGGAACGGCTTCGTTCCGCGCGAACGTGACGGGTACTGTCCAGCATCCCGAGGCACAGTTTCAAATGACCGGCTCGAACCTGACGGCCTATCGTGAGGCGCTGGGAGCGATGACTCTGCGGGGAGGCGTGAGCGGGCGCGTGGCGCGCGTTGACGAGTTGAACTTGGAAAAGCCGCAGGATTCCGGCGCGGGACTTCTGCATGTGTCGGGAACGTACGATTTGGACACGCGAGCCTATGCGCTGGATTTATCCGCGAAAGGAGTGGATCTGACGCAATTGACCCTTCCAGATAGTTCCGCGGTTCACGCAAAGGCCATCACGGTTGAGGCCAAAGGCCAAGGGAGCGTGGATGATCCGGCGCTCAAATTAACGGTGAGCGCGGACACCGTGATGTTTCGGAATCAAGAGGTGGGGCGCATAGAAGCGACAGCCGATGTGGCGGCCAGGCAGGCGGAAGTACGCGCCGCCGTTCCCAAGTATTCTCTGACAGGCGCCGCCCGGGTTGGCACGCAAGCGCCATACGCGGGGACGTTCGAGTGGAAGGCTCGGAACACACAACTGCAGAGTTTGCCGCTCCCGCCAAACGTCGAGGTAGCAGGTACGGTCACGGCGACTGTGACAGGTTCGGGAACGTTGGAAGATTACACCGGGGGTGAAGCTGCCGCTCAAGTGGATGCAGCGGATTTGCAATGGCAAGGGCAACCGCTGCGCACGGACGGGCCGTTGCGCGCGAAATATTCCGGCGAAGTTCTAACGATTGAACAGGCGACCGTTGTGGCGCGCGATTCACGAGCCAGCATGCAGGGAACGCTTCCCCTCACAGAGGCGGCCGGGACGGGAGAGGTTAAGCTTACGGCGAAGTTGGACTTGGCGACACTTCCTTCGTATATTCCCGTACAGCAGCCGGTCACTGCAGCGGGAACGGCGACAATCGACGGCACGATTCGCGGAACACTGCGCCGCATCGATCCGGAGTTGAAGGTCGCATTACAGGGAGGCCGTTTTTCAACACCCCAAATGAATGCGGCCATCACCAATGCTGAGTTGCAGGGGGACGTGCGGAACGGAGCGCTGGAATTGCAGTCGGCGGCCGCGATGGTGGGTCCAGCCTCGTTGACCGCTTCCGGCGTGATTCCTTTCGGTCTTTTGCCGGAGCTGCCGATGGATTTGCCCAGGCGTCAAGGCGCCGCGGAGTTCCGTGCCGATTTGAAGTCGCTCGAATTGAGCACTCTGGGCGTTCTTCCGGAGGGGGTGGGTGGAACAATCAGCGCCTCTTTGCAGGCGTCAGCGCCGCGCGCGGATTTGGATTCGCTAACGGCGACACTTACTTTGCCAGAGCTTAAGTTGTCGGTTCGCAATTATGCGGTGGAGCAGGCAACACCCTCGCGTGTCATAGTCCGCAATAGCGTGGCTAACGTGGAAGAATTCAGGCTAAAGGGACCGTTAACGGATTTGCGGTTGAGCGGCACGGTGGGGCTGACGGGAGATCGTCCGCTAAATCTGCAGCTGAACGGCACCGCGGATGCTTCGCTTGCATCGGCACTCTCTGAGCAGATGTCGGCGAACGGCGCCGTGACCTTGCAAACCGCTGTGACGGGGACAGCGCGAGAGCCTTCGGTGACCGGATTTGTGGAGTTGGCGGATGGACATGTCGCCATGAAGAGCCCGCTCGTGGCGGCCGATGCGCTGGACGCGAGGCTCGAACTGAAGGGCAAGCAATTCGTTTTGACGAAACTGGATGGCTCGCTCAACGGCGGAACCTTGTCGGGCTCGGGAATGATTGGTTATGAAGGCGGCCGCCTGGCGAACACAAACCTAACGGTGAAGGCCGACGACGTCTATTTCAATTTCCCCGAGGGGTTGAAGACGGTGTCCAATGTCGAATTGCAGCTCCAGAGCACGGCAAGCGGTCCGGTGTTGGGCGGACAGGTTGTGATTCAGGAGGGCGGCTTTGCGGACGACCTGAATTTGGACAGGGGCATTCTCGCCGCGGTGACAGCACCCTCGTCGATCGATCTTACTGAAGAGCGCGACCCTCTATTGGAGAGTTTGCGTTTGAACATCGGCGTGCGAACGGCAACTCCGCTTGTGGTGGAGAACAATCTGGCGCGCGCCGAAGTGAGCGCCGACCTGCGGGTCGTGGGCACGCCATACGAAGTCGGTCTTGCCGGGCGAATGGAAATCGAGGAGGAAGGTGAGATCCGACTGCAGGAGCGCCAATATCTGGTTGAGCGCGGCATCATTACGTTCAACAACGAGCGGCGCATCGAGCCGGAATTGAATGTCGCGGCAACCACAACCGTGAGTGGGTACGACATACGGCTGCAGATACAGGGACCTCCAGGTAAGACTGAGACGATCTTGACATCCGATCCGTCGCTGCCGGAGCCCGACATTCTAGCGATGCTCATCACGGGCAAGACGATGGATGAGATGCAGGGCCAGGAGTTTGCCGTGGCTCGGGAGCAGGTGCTCTCGTATCTTGCGGGAAGAGTCGGCACGACACTGGGCCGGGGGATACAGAGTGCCACGGGGTTGAGTACGGTGCGCCTGGAACCAAACCTGATCGCGTCTGAAACCGACCCAAGCGCGCGGCTTACGGTGGGACAGGATATTACACGGAACCTGGAGCTGGTTTATTCGATGGACCTAGTGGACAGCTCGGACCAGATTTACGTCGCCGAATACGACCTGACGAAGCGATTCACCACTCGAGGCGTGCGCCAATCGGACGGAAGTTTTCGCATGGACTTCCGCCACGACCTTCGTTTTGGAGGCGTTCCTGAGCCGCGCCGCGACACCAAGAGGCTGCAGCGGCGAATTGGTGAGGTGCAGCTTTCGGGCAATCCGTTCTTCCCGGAGACCACCATTCTCGACCGGCTGAAGTTAAAGCCAGGCAGTAAGTATGACTTCTTCAAGACGCGCAAGGGCGTGGACCGCGTCACGAAGTTGTATCTGACCGAGGGGCTGCTGGAGGCGAAGGTGCGCATGCGCCGCGAGGCCCGGAATGGAACCGTCGATTTGAGGTTGAACCTCGAAAGCGGCCCGAAAGTCGATTTCGTTTTTGAAGGAATCACGATTCCACGAGATGTGCGGAAGCGAGTTCAGGAAGTCTGGCATACCGGCGTCTTCGATACGCAGAGGGCGGAGGAAGCGCGCGGCGCGATTTTGGATTGGCTGGCGCGGGAGAAGTATCTGCGGCCCGTCATCGAGTATTCTATTTCAACTGAAGGCAAAGAATCGAAGCGGGTGCTGTTCGATATCGATTCTGGCGTGCGGTACCAGAATGTGACGGTGGAGTTCGAGGGCGCGGCCGGTGAACAGCCCTCGGAGCTGCGCAGCGTCATCAACAAACAGAATTTGGAGATTGAGGTCTACACCAAGCCGGCGCGAGTGACAGAATTGCTGACGCGGTACTACCACGAAGTGGGCTATCTGGACGCCGCTGTATCCGCCCCGAGGTACGAATTGGAAGCCTCCTCACGAACAGGGCGGGTTGTGTTTCCGGTAAAGGAGGGTCCGCTATACCGTGTAGGCTCGGTCAGGTTCGAGGGCAATAAGGCGATTAGCGCGGAACGGTTGGCGGAAGCGGCTCCGATGCCCGCTGGCGAGGTCTATAAGCCCGTGCTGCGCGAGAACGCATTGGGGCGGCTAAAGGCGGTCTATTGGCAAGAAGGCTATAACGATATCGAGACGCGGTTTCTGACGGAGCGAAGCGCAACCGAAGGCGTGGTCAACGTGACTTTTAGCATCGTCGAAGGACCGCGAGGCGTGGTTCGCGAGATTCTTGTCGAGGGCAATGACAAAACCAGCGAGGGCATGATTCGCACGCAGCTCGCTCTCGGTCCGGGCGAACCGCTGAGCTTGGAAAAGGTGGGAGAGTCGCGGCGCCACTTGTATGACACGGGCGCCTATTCGCTGGTGGACATTGTCAACGAGCCAATCGACAACGGTACTGTCACAACAGGCGACAAGCCGGTTCGGCTGCGCGTGCGTGTGCGCGAGATCCAGCCATATCAGTTGCATTATGGAGCGTTCTACGACACCGAGCACGGCCCGGGCGTGATCTTCGACCTGGAAAACCGCAACTCGCTGGGTAGCGCGAGGGTGCTGGGTTTTCGCGGGCGGTACGATTCGCAATTGCGCGAAGCGCGAGTCTATTTCAGCCAACCCGTGTTGCGGCGGTTTCCGCTGAAGACGATTGTGAGTCCGTTCTGGCGGCAGGAACGCAATCCCGCTACAGAAGATACGGATCCTTTCAACGTAAATCGGATCGGCGTTTCGGTTCAGCAGGAGGCGCGGCTGAGGAAGAATTTCCTCCTGAACTACGGTTATCGAATCGAAAAGAGCAGAACGTACGATCCGGGTCCAGACGCTTTCTTTGACGTGCCCTTGCGAATCGCATCGCTCACGACTTCATTGTCCCGCGAGACTAGGGATGAAATTCTCGATGCGACTCGCGGGAGCTTCATGTCTCATGCCGTGCAGTTTTCGCCCATGAAGCTTGGCTCCGAGCTTAGCTTTCTGAAATATTTCGGCCAATACTTCCGTTACATTCCGCTTCAGAAACCCCGTATCGAACTCTTTACGAATGAGGTGCACCGTCCGCGCCTGGTGTATGCCGGCGGAGTCAGAGTAGGGCTTGCCAGAGGCTTCGGTGGGCAGGAGGTGCCGTTGAGTGAGCGTTTCTTTGCCGGCGGCGCGACCACGATACGCGGGTTCGAGCAAAACACGGTCGGCCCTATCGCGGGACGGCAGCCCTTGGGCGGACAGGGCATGCTTGTGATCAACAATGAAATTCGGGCTCCGCTCTTCAGCATCTTTGACGGTGTAGGATTCGTGGATATCGGGAACGTGTATGAGAAAGTGAGCGATTTCAGCTTCACCGATGTGCGGAAAACGGCGGGCGTGGGTTTGCGCGCGCGTACGCCGTGGTTCCTGCTGCGGTTGGACTACGGCTTCAAACTCGATCGCCGGCAAGGAGAGAGCTCCGGACGCCTATTTTTCAGTATTGGTCAGGCGTTCTAAACGGCTTGATACAATACGGGCGGATACAAGTTCTATAAGGAGAGGTAAGCATGCCATCGACTGTGTGGAAAGGATTCATTAGTTTTGGGCTCGTTTCGTTCCCTGTCCAGCTTTTCTCGGCGGCGCGCGCCGACTCAGTCCATTTCAATATGCTCCATGGCAAGGATCAATCGCGGGTGCGGCAAGTTTGGTACTGCGTGGAGGAGGACAAACAGATCGAGCGCTCCGAAATGGTGAAGGGGTATGAAGTCGGTAAGGGTGAATATGTCGTTATCGAGGATGCGGAATTAAAGAAGATTGCGCCGCCTACGGCTACGACCATGGACATTCTCCAGTTTGTTGGAACCGAAGAAGTTGATCCCATCTACTATGAACGCTCCTACTACCTTTCTCCAGACGAGAAGGCCTCCAAGCCGTACGGCTTGTTTCTGGCTGCTCTCAAGGAAACGCAGCAGCATGCCATCGCGAAGCTTGCGATGCACAACCGCGAGCATGTGGTATTGATCCGACCGTCTAACGGTGGTCTGGTGCTTCACACGCTCTATTACCAGCAAGAGTTGAACGAATCGAACAAGAGCGCGGCTCCGGAGGCGAAGCATACGGATAAGGAGCTTGAATTGGCCAAAACACTGGTGACTCAACTCGCGGCGCCTTTTCAGCCGGAGGAGTTCCAGGATACTTACCGCGAGAATGTCGAGCGGCTAATCGAAGAGAAGCAGAGTGGCCGCCAAATCAGCATAGTGAAGCAGCCGAGTAAGGCTCCAGTGATCGATCTAATGGAGGCGCTGAAACGCAGCCTTGAATCCGCCAAGCCATCACGGAAACCCGCAGCGAAAGCTACACGGAAAACCGCGACTCCCCGGAAAGCTTCGGGCAAGCACAGGGCTGCCTAGGCGGGAATCGTCTGCGTACTCTTCCGGGCGGCCAAATCCGGCTTCTTTCCCTTTAGACGCTGCAAGACATCCTTCATCGTGAACTGGCTCGTCGCACGAAGGCTTTTAAGTTCGTTCCACTCGATGGGGACGGCGACGGGTGCTCCAGAGCGCGCACGTACAGAGTAGTCGGCGATGGCTGTTGCCGTGTAGTCGTTGCGGAAGTAGTCAATGAAGATCTTGCCCGTGCGCTTCGCCTTGCTCATTGTGGCGATGTAGGCCTCGGGGGCGGCGGCGACCATCTCGTCAGCCAGAGCGGCAGCAAACGACTTCACCCGCGGCCACTTGTCCTTCGCTGCCAAGGGCACAGTAACATGCAATCCCTTTCCGCCCGTACATTTGAGCGTGCATTCCAACCCATTGGCCTTCAGCCGTTGCCGTAAGTCCTGCGCGGCGAGTTTCAATGCCTCAAAGGGAACTTCGGGCGCGGGATCCAGATCGAAGATCAGCCAGTCGGGAGTGTCGATTGCGTCGATGCGTGCACCCCATGGATGAATCTCGATGGCGCCCATCTGAACCACTTCCAGAAGACCCTTTTCGTCCTCGATGTAGAGGTACTCATACGATTTGCCCTTGTGCCGGAACTGAAACGGATGAACGTCTGGGCCCAGACCCTTGCCGGGACTTCGCTGGTAGAAACAGTTTTCATCGAGGCCGGAGGGGCACCGAAGCAGGCTAATGGGACGGCGGGCGATACTCGGCAACAGGAAGGGCGCCACAGCGGCGTAGTATTCGGCGACGTCACCTTTCGTGATGTGGCCCGCGTTGGAAATAACCCGGTCTGGGTGAGTGATGGTGACGCCGCTAAGTACGAGTTCGCTAGCCTTTGTCGTCACAGGCGTCTCCTTCTTGACATCTTTCGAACTCTTGTCTTCTCTCAAGCCTTGGAAAGAAGGGTGCCGGGCACGCCCATCTTGCGTCCACTCGGTGAACGCCACCTCGCAGAGGAGCACAGGCCGAACCCAGTGGATCGATTTCCATTCACCCTGCGTCAAGCCCTTCGTTTCGGCGGTAGTCAGCAGTGGTTTGTCCACCACGAGTGCGTCAAACCGGTCCACCAACTCGCGCGCGCCCGCCATCGTAAAGCCGGTGCCTACTTTGCCGCCATATTGAAGCCCGCCGTCCTTCCGGTAACCCAGATAGAGCGCTCCAAGCGCCCGGCCGCCCGTTCGGGCATCGCTATAGCCAAGAATAATGAACTCTTGCCGAAGTCCACATTTAGTTTTCAGCCACGTCCTCTGGCGCGCGGCGATGTACGGAGCATCGGCCCGTTTGGATACGATCCCTTCCCATCCGTTCTCACAGGCCTTCTTGAATACTTGCCCGCCGCGCCCTACAACGTGATCGCTGTAGCGAAGCGAGTCTGCCGCTCGCAGCTTGCCAAGCAACGCCTGCAAGGTCTTCTTACGTTCCGTAAGCGCAAGTTTCCTCAAGTCCTTGCCATCGAGATGGAGAAGATCAAACACGTAAGCTATGATTTGATCCGATTCCCCTCCATCGCCAAGAGCATGCTGTAGAGCCTGGAAACTACTTTTGCCTTTGTCGTCGAGGACGACGGCCTCCATGTCCAGAACCGCATCCCGCACCTTTAGTTTTTTCAGTCCAGCGACAAGAGCGGGAAATTTTGTGGTCCAATCCTTGCCGTTTCGAGTACGCAGCCGGGCTACGCCGCCGGAAACAAAGCCAAGCAAACGATACCCGTCCAACTTGATCTCATGCAGCCATTCAGCACCTTCGGGCGGGTTGTCCACCAGGGTCGCAAGTTGCACTTCGGGATACCGCTCCATCAGCCATTGCAGGACATCGCTCGACTCGGCGGTCCGCTCTTTCTTCTTCGGCCCCGCCGCGCCGGCCTTCCGTGGCGCAGGCGCGTCGGACGCGGCAATCTCCTCCATCGTGCGGCCGGTTTTCACGCTTGATGCCAGACGCTCGAGAAATTTCTCGCCCCGGCCATTCGGTTTCGCTACCGAATCGGCCACCTTAATCAGCAGCCAGTTCTCCCGTTTATCCTCGCCGCGCATGCGGATCAGATCCCAGCCGCCTTTTAGCCGCTCGCCGTGGAGCACGAACGCCAGATGGCCCTTCTTCAAACCAAAGTGAGGGTCGCCCTTTGGTTCCCAAGTGCCTTGGTCCCACAGCATTACCGTGCCGCCACCGTACTGTCCCTTGGGAATCGTTCCTTCAAACTCGCCATAAGAAAGCGGGTGATCTTCGGTGCGCACCGCCAGCCGTTTGTCGGCTGGATTCAGGCTTGGGCCTTTCGTGACCGCCCAACTGAGCAGCACTCCATCCAACTCAAGACGGAAGTCATAGTGAAGCCGGGTGGCGTCGTGCTTTTGGACGAGGTACGACAGCCCACTCTGACGTCTGGTTGCCCGTGCTGGTTGCGGCTCGGGCGTTTTCGCGAAATCGCGTTTCCTCCGATACTCTTCGAGCGGCATGTGAACTCTCGCTGGAGCCTCAATCAATCGCCCCTTTTAAAGGTTCAGTGCCCGTGGCGTTTTGATCAGCCCATTGCGTCGAGTTATTCGGAACCGCGCAAGCCTTTATGAACCGCCCCCCCGCCATGCGGAATACATGCGAGGCTTCGTTGACACGATCCTTCGGCACCTCGAGATCGAGAAGAACTGACTGCCGTTCAGCAGCCCTTCCGTACAAGCTACCGGCTACGGCGCCAAGAAGCACAGATGCAATCACAAAACCTCCCACCGCAAACCAGGGAGAATGCAGGGGCTCGGGAGGAAGCAAAATCGCTGCGACGATGAGCGCGAGAGCGCCACAACCTAGCCCACTGGATATTGTACGCCACAGTCTCTCAGCCGTTAGCCGTCGTTCAAGGCACTGCCTCGCATGTGCCCCAGTTATGATCGAAGCGCCGTCGACGTTGTAACCAGACCGCCTCAGGATATCGAGGGCGGTGCGCGCATGTTTCGGAATGGCAAAAAAGCCCCTCAGCTCCATTGCTGCGTATGATGCGGAGCTTTTACGGGCGTTTCTGCTGGGTAATCTGGCCACAAGCTATCCGGTCTCCGGAGTCGCCCGATGGATCTGTCTTATTGTCGTCCGGACCGGAATGAATGACGAGCGACGTCCCGCCTGATTTCAGTAAGGAGAAGGCGCTGCCCTGCTTGAAATCCACCTTCAGATCCTGATTTTGCACGGACGCTTTTCCGTTCATATCGACGTTAATGTTGGGCAAATCGCCCGCATGGGGACCCATCGGATTGGACGCGCCGTGCTTCTTGTTGCCGGGATTGAAGTGCTCCCCGGCGGACTTAAAGTCCGGGGCCTCGCACGCGCCCTTCTCGTGGATGTGCATCGCATGAATGCCGGGGGGCAGATTCATGAACGTGGCGTTCATTTTCACGCCTTCGGGCGTGCTCGTGAAAGTGGCAGTGCCGACGGACTTGCCCTTGGCGTCCCGCAATTCGGCTACTGCTTTCATGGTGCTTTTGCTGTCGTCGGCGAAAACAATGGTTTGCCCGTATAGAACCACAAGCGCCAGCATCGCAATCGCGTACAGAGATCGTTTGGTTGGGCCTAGATTCGTCATACTTGTAGGACACTGATCGAGGCGGGATGTTTCACGCAAAAATGCTTTAATTGCCGCTTTTCGGATGCGATTCGACCCGGTTATCTCTCTGCGGACTTCGCCGGCAAAGAGCGGATCCATTCTTCGACCAGCTTTGCGCCCTGCTCGTCGACGATGTTCGTGCCAACCGGCGGCATCTGTTTTCGACCGCGGTGAGTGATGCGCCAATACAATACTGAGCGTTCCGGATCTCCGGGAGCGATAAGGCGAGCGTCGCGAATGTCTAAATCCTCGTGCACCGGGAGTTCGTCAATCAGCTTCGACCTCTCCAGCGGCGTCTTCGCGCCGAGTTCAATCAGAGAATTTCCTCCCCCGTCCGAAACATGGCAAATGGCGCAGTTTACTTCAAAATACGTCTTCACGCGGCTGCTGAGAGGAGCCTGCGGGTTGAAGGGATCGACGTAGGCCGCCATACTCGCGGTCTCTTTCGGCAGCGCCTTTTTGAAGATGCCAATATGCGCGTAAGTCCGAAGTTGGTTATCCGTTCTGCCATTCGCAAACAGGTGGTCACGATTCGTCTGCTGCGTGGTAAGCCCAAGCACGAATCCCGCCGCACGCGAGTGGCAAAACATACACTCATCACGACTGGGGTAACGCCAGACCTGTTCTCGCACCCCTCCACGCTCCTTGGGATCCTTGATCCTGTAACTGACATCCAGGCCCTTGGCATCCACAAGTACGGCGTCCGTCTGCGCATCGTTCCAGCGGTAGGAGTAGCCAATCCATTGGTCATCTTGCTTGAGCACGATGCGCGTTTCTATGTACTTTTTCGAGGCCGG
>DASRHX010000933.1:0-3201 GCA_035650295.1 Bryobacteraceae bacterium
CACGACGGGATTCGCATCCCACACCGATTTGCCGAGCAGTTCCTCCGGCAAATCGCCTTCAACGCCCCCAGCCTGGAACAGCCGTCCGCCCGGGTCGACCGGACAGTAAACGGGAAGCCCGTACTCGATACCGACGACGTAGTCCTCATGGCCGTGGCCGGGTGCGGTATGCACGGCGCCGGTGCCGGCTTCGAGCGTCACGTGGTCGGCCAAAATGCCTTTCGAGTCACGGGCCAGGAATGGATGGCGGAAGACCGCCCCTTCGAGCTTCGCGCCGGCAAATCGCACTAACTCCTTGGGTTCGGCCCAGCCCAATGCGCTTGCGGAGGCGCCCAGAAGTTCAGTCGCGACGAAGTACACACTACCGTTCACATCAACGGCCGAGTATTCGAATTTCGGATGATAGGCGATGGCGAGATTGGCTGGAATGGTCCACGGCGTCGTCGTCCAGATCACGGCGTAAACATCGCGGCCGGAGAGCACCGGATCGACCGCCGCCGCGTCGGAAGTGAGCTTGAAGCGCACCCAGATCGAAGGGCTTTGGTGGTTCTCGTATTCGACTTCGGCCTCGGCCAGTGCCGTGCGGTCGCGCATGCACCAGTTGACTGGCTTCAGTCCTTTATACACGTAACCGCGGTCGAGAAAATCGACAAACGCGCGCGCGATCGAGGCCTGATATTTCGCTTCCATCGTGCGATACGAATTGCCCCAATCGCCCAGCACGCCAAGGCGGATGAAATCCTTCATCTGCAAGTCGACGTACTTTTGCGCGTACTTCCGGCACTCCTGGCGGATTTCCACCGCCGTCATGCTCGCTTTCTTCTTGCCGAGCTCGCTGTCGACTTTGATCTCGATCGGCAGGCCGTGGCAGTCCCAGCCAGGCACATATGGCGAATCAAAGCCCGCCATGGACTTTGATTTCACGACGAAGTCTTTCAGAATCTTGTTGAACGCGTGTCCGAGGTGGATGTTGCCATTGGCGTAGGGCGGACCGTCGTGCAGCACGAACCGGGGCCGGCCTTTGCGTACGCGGCGAATCTCCGCATAGAGATCCATGTCATTCCAGCGCTGCAGGGCTTTGGGCTCAGCCTGCGGCAGGTTCGCCTTCATCGGGAACTCGGTCTGCGGCAGGTTTACCGTCTT
Source organism: Bryobacteraceae bacterium (assembly GCA_035650295.1). Taxonomy (GTDB): domain Bacteria; phylum Acidobacteriota; class Terriglobia; order Bryobacterales; family Bryobacteraceae; genus JAFLBB01. The sequence continues at coordinate 1,144 of DASRHX010000933.1, forward strand.
CTTCAAATCGACTGTCGAAAGGTCCATGTGTGTCGCGCCGGCTCTTTTGGCCGGCCAAAAAGGAGTGGTTTCCTCTATGTTAGCGGATGGAGCCAGTGACCTTCATCGTACTGCGCGGATTCGTGTGTGATATGTTGTCCGCAACTCGGAGTCCTCTCTTGATGACTTTCGGAGATCCTTAACCCCACAAGGAGAAAAATTACGCCTATGCCTCGTATGCAGAATCGGAATCAATTGGAGCCCGGCATTGCCCGCCGGGGCTTTCTCAAAACAGCAGCCGCCCTCGGAGGCGCGGCCGTCGCTTCACGCGTGCCGCTTTCCGCGCAGGGACCCGGTACTGTATTGGCCTACATCGGAGCCTACACCGATCGCGGCAAGGGCATCCATAGCTTCACGGTCGATCAGAACGATGGGACCCTTACCCCTGGGCCGATCCTTACTGGCATTCGCAACCCATCGTCCTTGTACATCCACCCCAACCGGAAGTTTATGTATGCGGGCAACGAAATATCGAACTTTACCGGTCCGAGCACTTCGGGTTCCGTAACGGCGCTCTCCATCGATCCGGCAACCGGCGACCTGAAGATTCTCAACGCGATCAGTTCCGGCGGGCGCGGGCCTGCCCACGTCAGCGTCGATCCCACGGGCAAGTTCGTCTTCGCCGCCAACTATGGATCGGGACAGGTCGGCGTCCTGTCGCTCAAGGACGACGGATCGCTCGATACGGTCGTCGATACCAAACAAATCACCGGACCGCTCGGCACGAACCCCGCCGCCGACGCACCTCCGGGGAGCTTCGCCATCAGCGGGCATGATGCGCCTCACGCCCATATGGCGCAGATGGACCCGTTCGGCCGCTATCTATTGGTCACCGACCTGGGGACCGACCGCACCTACATCTACACGATGGCCTCCTCCGGTATTCTTACGCCCCATCAGCCTGGATTCATTCAGGCCACCAATGGCGCCGGCCCCCGCCACTTCGCCTTCCACGCCAACGGCCGGTTCCTCTACGTCCTGAACGAGGAGTCGTCCACTCTCGACGTGATGTCCTGGGATTCCTCCACCGGCCAGGCGGCCATCCTGCAGTCCTTCTCGACCTTGCCCGAAGGCTATGCGGGAACCAACTACGCCTCCGAGATCATCTCGACTTCGGATGGCCGGTTCGTCTACTGCGCCAACCGCCTGTGCGACTCCGTGGCGATTTTTGCCACCGACGCGGGCACGGGCTCTGCGCGGCTGGTCGACATCGTGTGGACTCGCGGCAGCTATCCGCGCAACTTCGCCATTGAACCCGGCGGCAATTTCTTCTACGTCCTGCACTCGCGCAGCGACAATATCACCACATTCCGTGTGAATCGCACCACGGGCGTCCTGACGTTCCAGGACAAATGGACCCCCGTCGGAAACCCGTCCGAAATTCGTTTCCTCCGTCTCTGATCCGCCTCGGGCTCCTTTAAGAGGGCTGGCGTCGCCTTGCCGCCGCCGGCCCTCTGCGATACGGTGGTCGCAGAGGCCGAACTACATGGCGAAGTACACACTCACAGTCAATGGCCGCGCTCGCGCGGTGGAGAGCGGTCCGGAGCGGCCGCTGCTGGACGTGCTGCGGGAAGACCTCGCATTGACAGGCACCAAATACGGTTGCGGCGAAGGCCAGTGCCGCGCCTGTACTGTTCTGCTCGATGGCGCGCCGGTCACCTCCTGCTCCACACCCATGCGGCTAACGGCGGGCAAGGCGGTGACCACCATCGAAGGCCTCGCCGCCTCCTCCACGAAACTTCATCCCGTGCAGCAGGCTTTCATCGACGCCTCCGCCATGCAGTGTGGCTACTGCACACCGGGCATGGTATTGCGAACCGCCGCTCTGTTGAAGACCAACCCGCGGCCCACCGACGCGCAGATCGTGGAGAGCTTGAACGGCAGCCTCTGCCGCTGTTGCGGTTACACGAACATCGTCGCCGCCGTACGCGCGGCCGCGGCACTCAGCGCCCCGGCGCGGAAAGGAGCACGCACCGATGGCCGATAACCGCATCGACCCGATCCTTCTCGAACCCGATC
>DASRHX010000934.1:0-9119 GCA_035650295.1 Bryobacteraceae bacterium
CGGCGCGGCAAAGACCTTCGTACTTGCTATCCCGGCCGGTCGTGCTCTTCCAGATCTCCCCGTACTTGGAATTCATTGGGACAAAGACCCGGAAGGCCCAGGAGTGGTCAGGGTCATCGAGCACCGTGGTGCGGACGCCGGAGGCATCAGCTCTGGCGGAATCTATCCCTCGCCGAGCTTGTCCGTACATGCGTTCGTTCGCCGTAATATCCAGCGCAACCTTTATCGAATTCCGTTGCCGTGAGCGCCTCTAGGATACGAATACGTTTCACAGCCCGGAACCGGAGCGTCGCAGCCTATTGGATATGAGCCTTGCAAGAAAGAGGCATACCCTGCTGCGGTCCCGACAGCGGCCGGGTTCGCACGAACTGTGAGTCTCCATGTATCCGGGATTGTCCCGGCGCGCTTCGTAGCTCCGAATCCGGCATCGTGCTCGATGCCGCAGCATATAGATCCAGATGAGCGAGAAGTCGCCAAACCGGAAACTGGCCAGCCACCCAATCCTAGCGGCGCAACCTCGGGTGCTATATTGACGGTCACGTAAGCATTGTGAATAGTTTGACGTTCCGAATCGTTCCCGCACTTCTCTTTGCCGCCACCATCGCCTACGCCGCGTCGGCGCGTGAACTCGCTGAGTGGGTGATTCGATGGGAAGGCCGCGTCTTTGTCGAAGGCAGTCGCCAGGCACTGACCGAGTTGTCCCAGATTCCGGCAAGCAATTTCGAGATCGTGGGCATCGACCTCACTGGCTCCGTAATGCGCCCCGTCGAGCTTGCCAAATTGGGCGCGCTAACCTCGTTGCGGGAGCTGTACCTTCCCGGACCGGTATGGAATCCGGGCGGCGGCAACGAAGACGACAACGAAGCATTCAAAGCGCTCGCGGGCCTCAAAAACCTCGAAAAAATAGCCTTCGGCTGGCACTTCGCGGCACAGATAAATATCAAGGATTCCGGATTCCAACACCTGCTTGGGCTAACCGAGATGAAGGACCTGCGATGCACGCAATGCCGTCTTGCCGACATCAACCTTGGGACTATGACGAAGCTGCGCAGCCTCGACTTGAGCTACAGCCCATTCAGTGACAAGGGCATGGAGGGTTTGGCCGGTTTGAAGGGACTGCGCCGCTTGATTCTGCGCGACACGATGGTCACCGACGAAGGGCTGAAGCATCTCGCGGGTCTGGCGCAACTGGAGGAACTGGATCTTACCGGCACGCGCACCAGCGACCGCGGTATCGAGTTCCTGCGTGACATGCCGAAGATGCGCAAACTGAATCTGCTCGGCGCGCGCGCCACCGACGCCAGCATGAACATCGTGGCCGGCATGAAGCATCTCGAAGTGCTGAACCTCTACCGCACGCGCGTCACCAATGCGGGCTTAGCTCGATTGCAGAATCTGAAGGCGCTGTCCGACATCGATCTCCGCTACAGCCGGGCGACATCCAATGGTGTGGACGCGCTTCGTGCGGCTCTTCCCACAGCGAAGGTTCAGTTCGTCGGCGCCTCGTCGATCCGGCCGAAAGGTAAGGGCGCGGACCGTCCAGCCGCGGATACGGAAAAAGCGATCGGCGCGTGGGTGACTGCAATGGGCGGCAACGCCACCTTCAGCGGCGATCGGATCAAAGCGATCGACCTTTCCTCTACATCTGTGAGCGACGCCCAACTGACCTATCTATCCAAACTGACCGGGCTGGAAAAGCTGGACCTCCAGGTAACGCAAGTCGGCGACTTGGGCCTTGGCGCATTGGATGGCTTGACCGGACTAAAGGAACTCGACCTTAGCCTCACTACGGTTTCCGACGCGGGCTTGGCGAAGCTCGCCGCGCTGCGCCAATTACAAGTACTCAGGCTGGATGGAACTCTCGTCGAGGGGCGCACATTCGATGTCCTGAAAGCTTTGTCTGATTTGCGGGAACTTTCCCTGGGTGGCGCGCGTGTGGACGATGAGATCCTCACTCACATCGGCAAGATGACATCACTGACGCATTTGAAGCTAAGCCATTCCGATATCACCGACAACGGTTTCAAACAGCTTGCGGGTCTTGCCAACCTTCAAGTGCTCGACCTCACCGGGACGGATATCGGCGATGGCGGACTGAAGCAAATCGCTGCGTTCACGAGCCTTCGCGAACTGTACCTGAATCACACTCGTTTCACTGACGAAGGGCTGGCCGTTCTCAAGCCGCTGCAGAAGCTGGAGAGGATCGAAATGTTCCGCACGCGAGCGGGCAATGCCGGCGTGGCGGCTCTGGCGGAACTCAAGAATCTGACAGTCGTCAAACTGGACTATACATCGGTGGATGATAAGGGTATGGAGGCCTTGCGAAGCCTTCCCAACGTGCGGGAATTGAGCATGGACTCAACCGGCATTACCGACAATGGCGCCGCGCTGTTGAAGTCGATGGCCGGTCTGAAATCACTCAACCTCTATCACACCTTAGTGACCGAGAAGGGTGTTGCCGAGCTCAAGGCTTCACTGCCATCCTGTGAAATCGTATTCGACCGGGATTCGGCGCTTCCGAACCGAAGGAGCAGATGACATGAGCCTACGCGCCGGAATCGCCTATCTGCTGGTTGCCTCCGCCCTCGCCGCGGGTGCGGAATCGAACGCGCCTGCGGATACAGCTTGGATCGAAGACTTGGGCGGCGTTGCAACTCGCGACGCTTCGGGCAAAGTCACCGGCATCGACTTGCGCGCCACCTGGGTCACCGACACGGACCTGCGCAAGCTCCTCCGCTTTCCGCACCTCAACCATCTCGACCTCTCCTTGACGCGCATCACCGACCAGGGCATGCAGGAATTAAGAAATGCACCGGGGATCGTGGACTTGAATCTCCGATTCGCCGAGTACGTCACCGACGAAGGGCTGGCCGCGATTAAGACTTGGAAGAAGCTCAAGAGGTTGAGCGTCCATGGCACGAAAATTAGCGACACCACGCTCGACCACATTTCCGGCATTACCACCATGGAGTCGCTCGATATCGGATCGGCGATGATCACCGACGTTGGCCTTGAACGCTTGAGCTCGCTTGTCAATCTCAAGGAACTCACCATGGGCGGCAACGAACTGGGCGATGCTGGTCTGCAGGCGTTACGTCAGCTTCCCGGTCTGACTTATCTGGACCTCCACGGAAGGCAGGGTACGGATTCCAACGTCTGGACTCTCAGCATGTCCGATCGGGGACTTGAGGCACTGCTCACGCTGAAGGAGCTTCGCGAACTGCGCTTCGGATGTACCTCGCTCGGCGTGGGCATCGAAGGGACAAGATTCGCGACAGTCAGCATGATGAGCGTGACGGCGCGTTGGCTAGAGAGGATGAAATCCTATCCGAAGCTGGAGAGGCTAAAGCTGCAAGGCTGCGATCGCCTGGACGACGACGCAATGAAGGTGCTGGCAGCCTTCCCCGCGCTCAAGGAAGTGGACCTGAAGGGGTCGGCCGTCACTGAAAAAGGCATCGCAATCTTGCGCCAGGCCAAGCCGAAGATAAAGGTGCATTTCGGCGCGTGGAACGCGCCGGCCGCTAACTTCCGCAACAACTAGGCGTCATCGCAGGAATTCTTTTATATGCCCGTCAACGGGCTCTGCCACGTACCGGTAACGAAATCCCGCCCCCGCATCCACGACGCGGTTCATCCAGTTGGTTGGGTCCGTCCACAAAACGGGGCGTGAGCCCAACGCCTTCTGAAGATCCGCGAAATCCCAATGGCGCGCAAAGCCCGGAATCATGGCGTCGAATAGATGATTTGTCATCGGCCCCTCGAAAGCCGCGCGTAGACTCCAGGGTGTCCGGTCAAGCCACAGCCGTGTGAGCCTCGGATCGACCGCGGCGGCGAGCAAGAGCCAAAACCCCTTTACGCCCCGCGCATATCCATGGATGGCCGCCTGGTGTACCTCGGGTCGCGCCACCAAGAGATCGACCCCACGCAGAATGTCGTGAGCTCGCATCGCCGCCAGATTTCGCCCTACGAGATCGGCGCGTTCGTTTGCGAGCCAATTGCCAAGAAACGGCCGTCCGTCGATGGCCGTCGGCGAGTCGCGCGGTTCCATCTCCAACACCACGCTCCCGGCGCGCGCCATTGCCTCGGCCAGCGCTTCGGTTGACTGACTGCGCTGCACGTGCAGCGGTACCGGCAGGCGCTTCTCTTCGACGATCACAACGGCTTTTTTTCGTCCTGGTCCGTCGGGCAAATAGAGCTTCCCGGCGATCTGCAAACCGGGCTCTACTTCGATGCCGACCTGCTGCACGTGATAGCCTTGCGCGCTGCGCTTCTCGCGAATCTGCACGGTTGGCGCCGCGCCGTTCGAAGGCACTCCCAGTCGCACCAAGTGAGTTTTCAATTCATCCACGGTGCGCTGTTGCAGGCCGGCCTGCATCTCCTCGCCGATGATCTGATACAACTTCCGGCTGCCGGGCTCCTCCATGACATTGCCGTTTTTGGTAACCCGGAGCTCGAGATTTGTGTAGAGCTTTACAGGTTGATCCAGCGTTTCGCCTTGGCCATTCTTGAGCCAGCGGATCATCCAGGCATAGATCGCTTCCCGCGACTCTTTCGGCGTGCCGTGCGGTCCTTGGCCTACGAAGAACTGAACACGCTCTTCCGCATCGTAGAGGCGATACCACCGCCGTGCTTCTTCGTAAACAGGTCGCGCGCCTTCGGGAGTGAAGTAGTCTTCAGTAGTCGCCAGGAGAAGCCACGGCAGCGGCGCCGGCAGCTCCACTAGGTCCGCGATATCCAAACCGCTTGCGAGAAACGCCGGAAGGCTCATCTCCGAGTCGCCGGTAGGGCCTGGGAACAGTTTGCGAAACGTGTTGATGTAGCATCCGGGAGCCGCCGCCTTGATGCGCGGGTCCAGTGTGGCCAGATACGTGGTGATGCAGCCCCCGCCCGAACAGCCCGTCACGCCAAGCCGATCGGGGTCGACGTCAGGACGGCTGGCGACATAGTCGAGCGCCCGCCGGGCATCGTGAATGAAGTATCGGGCGACACTTTGGCCCAAGAGCAGACTCCGCGCGCCCAGTTCGAGATGCTCGTTGCCAGCGCCGCCAGAAAGCGGCCTTCCAAGCTCAGGAAGGTAAGTCTGCTCGCGTTCGCCTTGACCAATGGGATCGTAGGCAAACGCGACGAATCCCTTCTTGGCCAGATTTGCCGCCAGGATCTGCCCTTCGGGCTTGCCCTCCTGCGTGTGTCCAACGGGAATCAGGACTCCCGGATAGCGCCCTGCTTGGGTGGGCCGAAACAGGTTGCCTGTGACGTGGAAACCAGGCAGGCTCTCAAACAGGATCTTCTCTATGATGTAACCGTCACCCGCGATTTGTCCCGTCCGCCGGGCGTTCAGCGGCCCACTGTAAGTCGGAAGGCCACCCAAGATCTCCAGCAGCTTTGCGCGCACGAATTCTCTGCGCCGATCGGCTGCGGCCCGATCGCGAATCTCGGCGACAGTCCTTTCGCGCTGGTCGAGTTGCTTCTGCGCGATCCCATCGAGCCAACGCAGAAAGGGGTCCGGAGCGGGCGGTGCTGTTTGTGCGGGCAAGAGCCCAATAATGGTGAGGCATACAGGCAACCGGAAATTCATACAGAAGACAGTCTGTCAAAAATTGGCGTGCAACGACTGAAGATTTGTATTGTTACAATACCGTGACAAGGGAGTTGCGCATGCTACGGACCAGCCTGCTTTGTTTGTTGGCGTTGACGCCGGGATTGCTGTTCGCACAGAACCCCACGGTTTCTGGCCGCATATTGGACAGCACCGAGGCTTCAATTCCGAACGCGCGAGTGGAAATCACGAATCGCAACACCGGAGTGCGTACGGCTACGGACTCGAACGCCGAAGGCTTCTACGTGCTGCCGCCGGTCTCGCCGGGAACTTATCAGGTCACCGTGGCGGCTCCTGGTTTCAAGGAAGCCAAGATCGAATCGTTTCTGCTGGAAATCGGTCAGGCGCGCACGATCAATTTGACGCTCCAGCCTGGCGAGGTCAAGGAATCGGTGACTGTGGTGGACGCGGCGCCGTTGGTCACTACGGCGCGTGCCGATCGTGGAACCGTCGTGGAGAACAAGTTCCTGATGTCGATTCCGCTGAACATTCGCAACCCCTACTTGTTGCTTGCAAATGTGCCGGGTGTGACCACAGGCCGGTTAGCTGGAGACAACACAGCATCGCAATCGACGACGAATAACTTTCGCATCAACGGCGGACGTGGATCGACGAGCGAGATTCTGATCGACGGTGCGGCGAACACGGGAACTTACAACAATCAGGTGTCGGCGATGCCGATGCTCGATTCAATTCAGGAATTCAAGGTCAATACATCCCCCTATGCCGCTGAGTTTGGACGCACCGGCGGGGGCGTGGTGAGCTTCTCGATTAAGTCCGGCACGAATACACTGCACGGAACTTTTCACGAGTTTCTGCGCAACAGCGTGCTCGACGCGGCAGGCTTCAATTCGAACCGCGCGGGGCTCACGAGCAAGCCAAGCTTCAAGCGCAACCAATTTGGTTTCACCAGCGGCGGGCCCGTATGGATCCCAAAGCTCTACAACGGCCGCAACAAAACCTTTTGGTTTGTGGCGTACGAAGGGTTGCGTCAGCGGAGCCTGAATCCCTACACCAATACAGTGCCGACCGAACTCGAGCGGCGGGGCGATTTTTCGCAGTCCCGCGACACAAACGGATCGCCCTTCCTAATTTATGATCCGCGCACGACGCGCCTCGATCCGGACCGTCCAGCGGGTGTCACTCGCTACATCCGCGACTTGTTCCCCGGCAATATGATTCCATCGGGCATCATCAACCCAATAGGGCCGAACGCGTTCAAATATTACCCGGCGCCGAACCAGCGTGGGTTGGGCCAAAGCGATATCAACAATTTCTTTGTTGCCGCGGCCAATGCGCTCGATGGCGATCGCATCGATTGGCGCGTCGACCATCAAATCAATTCGAGCCATTCGCTGTTCGTGCGCCACAACTGGTTTGAGAACATCAACGCGCAACCGCTGGTGTTTGGCAACGTTGCCTCGCCCGTGGAAACGCCGAACCGCATCCCTGGAATTAACTTTGTCGTGAATCACACCTGGACGGCGGGGCCGGGAACGATTTTTCAGCACCACGGGTCGTTCGCACAGAGCGAAACTAACCGCACGCCGCTCAGCCTCGATTTCGATCAGACCTCGCTCGGTTTGCCAAGCAGTCTGGTGCAGGGACAACGCGTGAAATACTTTCCAGTGTTTTCGACGGCGGGCGCGGCGCAGTTGGGCGTGACGGGCACTGGATATAACGCTGTGAAATCGCGCACCTGGCAATACAATGCCGCGGTTACAATGTTGCGCGGGAGTCACACGTTCAAGGTTGGTTTTGACGCTCGGCGCTTCCCGGTTTCGATCGATCAGTCGTCGCCGCTCAGCATTTCCTCGTCAGGTACGTTCACGGCGGGTCCGAATCCACAGGCCGCGGCGGCCCGCACCGGCCGCGGTGTGGCGGATTTGTTGCTCGGCGCTTCAACGGTGAGCTATACACTTCGCCCAATCGAATTGCACCGGCACCCGTATTACGCTGCCTACTTCCAGGACGAATGGAAATTGCGCCGGAACGTGAGCCTGACCATGGGCATTCGCTATTCGCTCGAGCTGCCACGCACCGAGGATGGTGACAAGTATGTGTTCCTCGACATGGAGTCGAGGAACCCGCTGGACGGCAAGGTTCCCGGAGTGGGACCGCTGTTCGGCGGCGTTGGCTTCGTGGGTGTAAATGGGCGCGGCAGGCGGACGCAGATTGCGGACCGCAAGAACTGGGATCCGCGCATTGGCATCGCGTGGGAGCTAAATCCGCTTACCGTGGTTCGCTCTGGGTTCGGCGTATTCACCTCCTCAATTGCGCCCAATACGGATGCGTCCTTGGGTTTTCAGCGCACGACGACTTCTCTCGCCGCCCAACCCGATGGCGTCACTCCGCTCTTCAATCTTTCCAACCCTCTTCCCGGAGGATTTGTACAGCCCACCGGCAATTCGCTGGGACTAGAAACGAATCTTGGACAAGGCGTCAGCGGCCCTGTGCGCCAGCAGCGCCTGCCTTATCAGATGCAATGGTCATTCGACGTGCAGCGGCAGTTGCCTTGGAAGTCCGTGATTGAAGTTGGCTATGCAGGCTCGGCGGGAGTTGCATTGCCGGCCGGCGTGCAGTACAACCAGCTTCCCGATTCGCAATTGAGCCTGGGCACACAGTTGCTGCAAACAGTGAACAATCCATTCGCGGGCTACATCACCGACACGACCTCCACCCTCAGCCGCCCGACGATTCAACGCGGGCAACTGCTCCGACCGTTTCCGCAATTCACAGGCATGTCCGCCAGCCAAGCGCCCGTAGGGCATTCGACATACCATGCAATGCAGATGCGCGTGGAGCGGCGTTTTGCCGATGGCCTGGCGCTCCTGTTTGCCTGGACGCATTCCAAGCTGATTGATAACGTGGGCGACTTCGGCACTTTCCTGGGGCCCGCCGGGTTCACGAACAACAATTGCTTTTCCTGCGACCGCGCGCTTTCTTTCTACGACATTCCGGATGTGGTGCGGTTGAGCCTCCGCTACGAATTGCCGTTTGGCGTGGGCAAGCCGAGGCTGAATCACGGAGTAATGGCGCGTGTCCTGGGAGGGTGGTCCGCGGCGACGTATTTCACTTGGGACAACGGCACACCGGTGCAGGTGACTGGGCCGAATGACTCCAACTCGTTTGGCGGTTCCCAGCGCCCGACGGCCACTGGTCAGCCGGCTCACATCGATAGCCGCGAATATGTAGACGGCGCAAAGTACTTCAACTCGGCGGCGTTTTCGCGGTCGCCTCAATTCACGTTTGGCAATGTGAGCAGAAACCTTCCCGATGTGCGCGTCCCTGGCAACCATAACTGGGACATTCTTATCGAGAAGCGGATCAGTTTCACCGAACGATTTGCTCTGGACTTCCGCACCGAGCTTTTCAACGCATTCAACAACGTTGTTTTTGCCGGGCCGCAGACCAACGTCACCTCGGCCGACTTCGGATTGATCCGGCTCTCGCAGGTAAACGTGCCCCGGCAGATTCAGTTCGGCTTGCGTTTTAGCTATTGAGCACTGTGGATTCGCCGCGT